>DAIDJK010000255.1 GCA_027450225.1 Bryobacterales bacterium
AAGCCGTTACGGTGGCAGCCGTTGCTCCCGGATTGTTCGTTCTTCCGCCATACGGCGGCAGGTACGTTGCCGCCGACGTGCAAACCGGGACTGGCGCGATTACGCCCGCCGGATCTCAGGCCGTCAATGCCGGCGCGAATCTGTTTACTACCGCGAGGGCGGGCGATTACCTCATGTTGTACGGCACCGGGTGGGGCGCAACGGGCAATCCGGTACCGACGACGCTGTTTTACGGCGCGTATCCGGCAAGGGGAACGACGACGGTCACCATCGGCGGAAAACCGGCGGCCGTCCAGTTTGCCGGCCGTGTGGCCCCCGGTCTCGATCAGATCAATATCACGATCCCGACGCTGCCCGATGGCGATTACGCCGTCAACATAGCTGTGAATGGCGTGCCAGGGCCGCAGAACGTATTCGTCAGCGTTGGCCAGAACGTCAACGCTGATGGTCCCGGCGTTTACAATCGCATCGCGAAGAGCGCCAATACGGCGGTGTTTCTCGGTGACTCCATCAGCGTCTCCAATCCGAACTACCCGCGCGACGACTATCCTGCCCAGACCGTGCTTCTTTCGGGTGGACGCATCCTCACGATCGGCAATGTGGCCGTGCACGGCGATACGAGCGCGCAGGTTGCGTCGCTGGTTCCGGCCGTGATCGCGCTCCATCCGGCAGTGTGCTTCGTGCTGGCCGGGACGAATGATCTCGGCGTGGTGACGCCGGACGTGACTACTGCCAATATCGACGAAATCGTCCAGCAGCTCGCGGCCAACCACATCCAGCCCGTGCTCTCGCTGCTGCCGCCTCGTAACGGCATGTCCGCAGGCGTGAGGGCGGAGAATCAGGCGATTTCGGCTTACGCGGCCAGCCACAACCTACCGCTGATCGATTTCTACACCCCGCTCGCCGACCCCGCGACGGGAAATTACAAGACCGGTTTCACATCCGACGGCACGCACCCAAGCCCGGCCGGCGCGACAGCAATGGCCCAGGCGGCGATCGCGACCACGCAATCGCTGTTCATGCCTGTACCGTCGTTCCTGCCGTCGCCAGCCGCGCCAGGGACGAATTTTCTCAGCGATCCGTTCTTCCTCATGGATGGCGACGGTGACGGCATTGCAGACGCTTTCACCGTTACTGAGCACGGCGCCGCCAGCTTTTCCGTCATAACGGGCGATGACGGCGCCCGCTGGCAATCCATCACTTCGCTCAAAGCCGATGCGGTGCAGATCGCCGAGCTTTACATCATGCCGGGCGCGAACACATTTCAACCCGGCGACCGCGTCGCGCTGGTTGGCCGGGCAAAGCTGATGATCCCGGATGGCTCGAATGGAGAAGGGTCCATTACGGTAAACGCCGTGCCCGTTGCGCAGCCGTTGCTTGGAGTTTTCGACAAAGTGGCCGGCTTCGGAGACGAGCCGTTTTATACGGAATTTACGGCGCCCGCGGGCACGTCTTTCCTTAACCTGTTCATCACGGTAAGCGGCGCCAACGCCAACCTTCAGGTATCGGAGATCGGACTGTTCGATCTGACGAGAGAACAGCCGGGACAGTGATGGCGGGCAGGAGAGAGTTCCAGCGCTTCCGCTGATTCCCGCAACGCACTATAATTTCCCGATGCGCTATCTCAATCCGGAAAGACCTTTACCGAGACTTCTCATTGCCGCGGCTTTGGCGGCGCTCTGTTCGGCTGCAGTCCAGGCTGCGGACAAACCAGTGACGGTGACTCTGAAAAATTCGCAGGGTCAGGATGTTGGAACCGCCAGACTCTCCGAGGCTGCGGGTGGCAAAGGCGTCAAAATCGCACTCAACCTGAAAAATCTGCCGCCGGGCGAACACGCAATTCATATCCACGCGAACGCGAAGTGTGAGCCTCCCGCCTTCACCACTGCGGGCGGCCATTTCAATCCCACGGGGGCGCACCACGGCATCAACAATACGGCCAGCCCGAAGCCGCATGCCGGCGATATGCCGAACTTCACGGTAAAGCCGAACGGCTCCGCAAAGGTGACGATTCTCGATCCGAATGTCACGCTCGGTGAAGGAGCCAATTCAGTGTTCACCAACGGCGGTACAGCGCTTATGATCCACGCCAAAGCGGACGACCTGATGAGCGACCCTTCGGGCAACGCGGGGGACCGCATCGCCTGCGGGGTGATCACGAAGTAAAGGAGTCAGCGATTCGAAAACAATGGCGCGGCTGAGACCAGCGCAAGGCCTGTGATGAAGAGGAACAGCATCACGCCGATGAATGCCTTCACCTTGCCATCCGCGCCCGCGAATTCCTTCCACACCATCAATCCCCAGAGAGCGCTGATCATGGTGGCGCCCTGGCCGATCGCGTAGCTGACCGCCGGACCTACCTGCGCTTTGCCTTCGGCCCGCGAGGCGACGAAATTCGAAACTGCGCCCACGCACCAGACCATGCCGCCAAGGATGCCCCACAGGTGCGTGCCGAAACGCGCCTTGAAGTAATCGAACACTTCGACCGGCTCGCCCTGCAGCGGCAGATTCATGAAGAAGAGATTGAAGACGAACGTGGAGAGCAGGACGCCCAGCGCGAAAACGAATGCGACGGAATAAGGCCCGAGGCCGGTCTCTCCGGCCCGCGCCATCTCGACAAACGGATAGAAGACGCCCATCAGCAGACCGCTCACGATGCTGATGATGATCCCCCTGGCGCCCGTCTTTTTGCGCGTCGTGCGGGTCTTGCCCTGTTGCGCCGCCGCCACCGACGCCGCCATGGCGTAGTTCCTGTAAGCCAGCGCGTCGAAGACAATCGCCATCATGATCACGCCGGCGCCGGTAAAGAGGAGCGCCGGGCTGCCCACTGGGCGGATGAGATAGTTCAACATGACTCCTTCGATCAGCGCGATCCCGATGCCGACGGGGAACGCCACCGCCATGCCCGCGATCGCAATCGCGCCCACCAGCAGCATGTTCGCAAGATTGAAGATCACCCCGGCGATGAACGCCAGCGCGTCGGATCTTCTGCCGGCGAGTCGAAGATCGTCAACGAAGGAGAATCCGTCCCAGCCGAGACTGCCGAACGTGAGCGCGGCGATTATGGCGGCGATGAATACCCCGAAAGCGAAATCGAAATAGAACAGCTCGAAACGCCATTTCGGCGGGCACAACTTGTAGGTGTTTGCCCAGGAGCCCCAGGAGATCATGCTGAGCAGAAGGATCAGAAGCGTAGCGACGTAGCTGCCGGGAAGGATCATGTCAGCGCCTCTCGATACCGTACAACAGCGCTTGCGTTCCGGCGCAGCCTGGCAGTTCACGTCCGGCGTAATATTGCAGCCCGTAGAGAAGGCTGCGCGGCAGCCTGGGCGCACAATCCGGATGACTCGCCATCCACAAGGGCCGCGCCGACGCCGCCCGATCAATCGACGGGAAAACTCTGAACTGGAACCAGATGAGCAGCAGCGCCGCGGCCGCCGCCGCGATCGAAAACCGCGTCCGGCCTGAGGCGACAAAGGAGACGGCGAAGCCGAGACCAACCCCGGCTGCCACGGGCCACCAGATGGTGGCCGATCCGGGATGTGCTCTGCGGATTCCGGTAGCCAGCGCCAGAGGCACGATGTGCGCCGCGGCGGGAAGCAGCCCCAGCAGGGCAACAACAGCCGCCGCCGTCCAGCGCGGCCGGCCCTGCCGGACATAGCCGATGGCAAGCAGAGCGCACACGGCGGGCAGCAGCGGTAACAAATAGCCGGGGAGTTTGTTCTTCATCGCCGAGAAGAAAATGAATCCGAAGATCGCAGTGGCCGCCAGCATTCTGGAACGCGAATCGTGAATTGCGGCTCGCGCGACGCCCAGCAGGGGAAACCACGGGTAGAGCAGCATGAGGGCAACGGGCACGTAAAACCAGAACGGCTGGGCATGCTGCAGCGCGTCGGAGTTGAAACGCCCGAAGGTCTGCTGGACGAAGAAGACCTCCGGAAACTCCGCGCCGTTTTTCAATGTGCAGAGCACGTACCACGGCAGCGCGATCGCGAGGAATGCGGCGCAGGCCTTGAGAAATTCGGCGCCCGTGAAACGCTTTTTATAGCCCTCGAAAAGAACAACAGGCGCGAACAGCGCAATGGGAACAAGTCCCTTGGCAAGCGCCGCGATGGCCAGACAGGCGGCGCTTGCCATCCACTTCGGCCGCGATGAAATGGCCAGCATCAGGGCCGCCGAAAAAAATACCGACATCGGCAGGTCCGTTACGGCCACATGACTGTACGCGAGCCAGCCCGCGGCCGTAGCCAGAATCGCGGTCCCGCAGCAGGCGATCTCCGCTGTCCATTCCCGGCGCAGCCAAAACCAGTAGAACAGGAGGAATCCAAGGCTCAGCAGCGCGACCGGCAGTCGCGGGGCGAGATCCGGCCCGAGTCCCGCGCGGAATCCGCCCGCGGTCATCCAGTAAAGCAGCGCCGGTTTTTCGAACCACGGCTTTCCCCACAGGTGCGGTGTTATCAGGTCGCCGCCGGCCGCCATCTCGCGCCCTATTTCGGCATAGCGCGGCTCGTCCGCGCTCACCAGCCCCATGCCGGTCAGGTTCGCCCCGTAGAGCGCGCACACAAGGGCCACGGCGAGCGTCGCCGCGGCTCTTCGCAATGTATGCTGAAGCGTCAATTCACGAGTATGAACGGTAAGCCTGAATGAAGATCACTTCCGTCCGGACGGTCGTGTGCAACGCCGAGATGCGCAACTGGGTGTTCGTCCGCATCGACACGGACCAGCCCGGTCTCTACGGCTGGGGCGAATGCTCGCTGGAATGGAAAACGCGCTCTGTCGCCGGCTGCATCGAGGATTTTGCGCCCATGCTCATCGGCGAAGACCCGACGCGCATCGAGTTCCTCTATCAGAAGCTCTACCGGCAGTCGTTCTGGCGCGTGGGCGTGATCGGAATGTCCGCCATCTCCGGCATCGAACAGGGTTGTCACGACATTCTCGGCAAATCGCTGGGAGTTCCGGTTTACCGGCTTCTCGGCGGAGCGGTGCGCGATCGCGTCCGCATGTATACGCACCTCGGCGGGGGCGACATGCGCGCCGTTTACGAATCCCAGATGCAGGCGGATACGAAATTGTTTGTAGACCGCGCGCTGGAAGTTGTCGCGCGCGGTTACACGGCTGTCAAAGTTCTGATTACCCCGCCGACCGAGCCACTGAACCCGATTGCCGGTTACAAATACGCCGAATCCGTGATGGAGGCGCTGCGTCTGGCAGTAGGCGATTCGGTTGACATCATGATCGATTGCCACGGGCGGCACTCGCTCGGCAACGCGGTCGAATTCTGCCGCATCCTCGCGCCTTACCGCCCGTACTTCATCGAAGAACCGGTTCCGCCCGAGAACGTCGATGTGATGGTCGAGGTGCGCAAAGCGAGTCCGGTGCCTATAGCCACAGGGGAGCGGCGCGTGACGCGCTACGAATTTCGCGAACTGATCGAAAAACAGGCCTGCCATGTGATCCAGCCGGATCTCTGCCACTGCGGCGGTCTGCTTGAGGCGAAGAAGATCGCAGCCATGGCCGAAGCGTACACGATGGGGGTTGCGCCCCACAACCCGCTTGGCCCGGTCGCCAACGCGGCCGCCCTGCATTTCGATCTGAGTACGCCCAACTTTCTGATTCAGGAAGACATGCTGACCGACGTTCCGTGGCGCTGGGAGGTGGTGCGGCACTCCCTGCGAAGCGAGAACGGCTATTGGCTTCCGACCGAAACTCCCGGGCTCGGAATCGAGATCGATGAAGCAGCGGCCGCAAAACACCCTTTCCGGCAGGAAGTGATTCACGCGACAACCGTGCGCGCGCCGGACGGGGCCATTCTGGACTGGTAGCCGCAGAACCGTGAGCCGCGTGACCGTGCCCGCCTTCGGCAAGGACTTCCTGCACGAACGAGCACCTCGCGGGATTGCAATGCGGACGCTCATCCGCCTTTACTCCAGACGTGAACATTCCGTTTCGAATTGGCGCTCTGGCGCTGCTGGCATGCGTTCGGTCGCCTGCCAGCCCTTTGCCCACTGAAGTCCTCGCAACGTTTAACGTCGAGGGCGAGATCTTTCACGCCTGGATTGCCAACTCGGGAGCCATCGTGCAGGCAATCTCTTTATGGCAGGCAACTTCGGCCGCCACAATACCGAACGGCCAGCTTATCTTCGCGCCAGTGGCGTGGAACGCGCCATGGTCCTGGTATCTGGATCCGGCGAGCATCAGATTCGCACAGTTGACGCTGGAACAATGCGATGGACGTCCGTCTTACGTCGAAACTTCCGGGCCTGCGTTTGGGCCCGTTTATTGCCCATGGTCCGCGGTGATGACGGGCCTCGAGGATCAAAACGGAATCCCGGTTTCGCGCACGCCGAATTCGGATGCGCCTGAGCCTTCGACGCTTGGCCTGATCGGCTTTCCCTTGTTCTGGTACTTCGCGTTCAGGGCGCGCGCCCGGCGGCGTTGACAAAGCAAAAAAAGCGGCCATATAGTTGATAGAATCCTGAATATTCGCTTTTCCCGGTTCCGCGCCTCGCACCGGTGGCTCAAGTCGCTCTTGCGCCAGAGAGAAAAGTCGGATTCAGGGTACGCCGGAGCTATAAACCTTGCCTGAATACGAGATGACCGAGTCGATTGCCCCTTTCCCGGGGATGGTCGATCCGGAAGAATACCAACACTTACTCGAAGATTACAGCCACCTTGCGCCACCATCGCGCCGCGAGGTCCTCGAAGGCAGGGTGCTGAAGATTTCAGGCGCAGATGTCTTTATTGATTTCGGTTATAAATCCGACGGCGTTGCGCCTCTCAGCGAGTTTACGGATTCCCAGGGTAACGTCACGATTCACGCCGGAGACGTAGTCCAGGTCATGGTCGAGAACGGCCAGACTTCGGAGGGCTACATCGTTCTGTCCCACGAAAAAGCGGCGCGGCTGAAAGTTTGGGATCATCTCGAACAGGCGCTTCAGAATCAGCTCACGCTGAGTGGCCGCGTGCTGGGACGCGTCAAAGGGGGTTTGTCGGTGGATGTCGGCGTGCGCGCGTTCATGCCGGGTTCGCAGATCGATATTCGCCCGGTTCGCAACGCCGACCAGTTCATCGGCCAGGACGTTCCGGTCAAGATCGTCAAGCTGAATCACAAGCGGGGCAATGTTGTTGTTTCGCGAAAGCTTGCCGTGCAGGAAGAGATTGAAGCGCGCAAGCACATCACGCTGGAAATGGTACAGCCCGGCGCCGTTCTCACCGGGACCGTCAAGAACCTTACGGACTACGGCGCGTTCATCGACCTGGGCGGTATTGATGGGCTGCTCCACGTAACCGACATCTCCTACGGCCGCGTCTCGCATCCGGCCGAAGTTCTGCACGTGGGAGACGAGATCACCGTAGTGGTGTTGAAGTTCGATGCTTCGAAAGAGCGCGTATCGCTCGGTATCAAACAGCTTGCGCCGGACCCCTGGGAAGGAGTTTCCGAACGTTACCCCATAGGCGCGAAAGCCGTCGGTCGCGTGGTGAGCGTCACCGATTACGGAGCGTTCGTTGAACTCGAACCCGGCGTCGAGGGCCTGATCCACATCAGTGAGATGACGTGGTCCCGGCGCATGAAACACCCGTCCAAGGTTGTCCATCCCACCGATCAGGTGGAATCCGTCGTTCTTGACGTGAACACGAAGGACCGGCGCATCTCGCTTGGCCTGAAACAGCTCGAACCGAATCCCTGGAGCACGATCGATCAGCGGTACAGCGTCGGATCGGTTGTCGAGGGCCGGGTGCGCAACACGACCGATTTCGGGGCGTTCATCGAAATCGAGGAAGGCATCGACGGGCTGGTCCACATTTCCGATCTTTCGTGGACGAAACGCGTGAAGCATCCGAGCGAAATCCTGCGCAAGGGCTCCGTCGTGCAGGCCGCGATTCTTGCCATCGACTCCAGGAACAAGCGGCTTTCACTCGGTATCAAGCAACTCCAGCCCGATGCATGGGAGACCTTTTTCCAGAGCCACAACGTGAACGATTCGGTTCACGGCAAGGTTCTCCGGCTTGCCGGTTTTGGCGGCTTTGTCGAACTGGCCGAAGGCGTCGAGGGTCTGTGCCACTTCTCCGAGGTGCCGGGCTGGAGCGGCCGCCGTTCCGATCCCGCTCCGCTCAATCCCGGCGACGAACTCGACTTCAGGATCATTCGCATGAATGAAGCCGAGCGCAAGATTGGCCTGAGCATCAAAGCCCTCGCCGATGCCGAGGAGCGGAACCGGCTCGACGAATACCGCCGCCGCGCGGCGGCCGCCGGTTCCAGCTTCGAGGATTACGCTCCCGGCGACGATCGCAACCGCTGAGGTTTCCCGATCTGGTTCTAAAGGATTAAGCGCTCCCGCCGATTAGATACACGAGGTACGTGTGTCTGCACTCCGCGGCTTTAGCACCGCCGAACGTCTCATGATTCTCGCGGCAGTTGCCGCTCTGCTGCTGGTATCCCGCTGGCCTGCGGCCGGAGCGGAGACAGGACCGGACAAAGCCGGCGCAGTTGATACGGAATCCGTCCAGCGTTACATCGTACAAGTACGAGCCTCATACGACGGGGCCGAATCGCTGATGAAAGCGCGCGCCGCCGGGCAGCCGCCGGGAACCGGGAACCTCGTCGATCTCATCGCCGCGCCCCCACGAGCCGGGAAAGATCCGGATCGCGTGTGGCTCACCATGGTGAAATCCGGGAAGGCCGTACCGCTCCACTAGCGCTCCGATGCTCCACATACCGACGAGGAAACGTCTTTCCCTTCTGCTCGCAGTGCTCATCGGCGGCACTTGCGCTGTCGCCATCGTGGCCGTTTCATCGGTTCTTGTCCTTCGCGGAGAAATCGAACGCCTTTCGCGCGAAACCTCTCCCATGCAGGTGCGAATGGCGCGCGTGCAGAGCGGATTCGAGCGCATTTCAGGCGATTTCGGGCGCCTGTCGCTGGCCACATCGCCTTCCGAAGTCGATGGCATCGAAGGCGAACTCCGCAAAACCATCCGCGACCTTCGCTCGACTGCGAGTGGTCTGCCTTCAGGCGCGGGCATCACGGACACAGTCGACGCGCTCGAAGGCGTCGCGGGCGAGCTGAGCCGCATGGCTCGTGAACGCATCGCGGCCCGCTCGCGCATCACCGCCACCGCGGAGGATGCGGCGCGAGAAGCGCAAACCGTCCTCACCGCCACCACCAGACTCTCGGGCGACATGGACACGCTCGAACGTTCCAGCCGGAGCCTGCTCGCCAGTTCGAAAACCATGAGCATCGACGCGAACTCGGCGGTCAAGGCGTTGCTCAGTGAGCGCGCACGCGCCGAGCAACTCCGCTCTTCGGTTCAGGAGATTCGACTGATCGACCGGAAATTCCGGCTGAACGTGGCGCGCGACAATACAGCGGGAATCGTGGGCGCAATGCTCTCGCAGGATTTTACTTCCCCGAAGCTCGGCGCCGACATCAAGTCATTCACGACCCGGTTCTCCGGCCTGTTTGACGGCGACAAGGGCGTGCTCGCCGCGCGCGCGGCCGTCATCGCCACGCCCGGAGAAAAGGCTCAGGCATTATTTGAGGAGCGCCAGAATGCGGCTCTCGCCTCCATCGATCAGTTGTCCAGCCGCCTTGCCGAACAGATCGATTCGCTGGAAATGGCCGTCCGCAAAGCCGACACCGCGATGAACGGCGCCGCCGACCTGACGGTGAAAATCGCCGCTGTCACCCGGACGGCCGCAAAAGTGGACGCGCTGGCACGTGGCATCGAGGCTCTCGTCTGGCAGCTTTCTTCCGCCCCGAACCCCGGCGCCGTGGATCGAATTGCGGCGGAGGCCATGGCGGAATGCAGGCGCGCCGATTCGACGCTCACATCGCTTCGCCGGAGTCTCGGCGAAATGAAGAATGAAAGCAGCGCCGCCGATGTGGATGCGGCTCGCGCGGCATTTGGCCGCATGCGGGACTTGCTCTCGGGTAATGGCGGGGTCGCCGCGGCCGTCAGGAGCGGTATGGAGACGCAGGCCGCCGCCAATGCCCTTTTTTCTGCTGCCCGCAACCGGATTGACCGCGCCGCCAGCGCAGGGTCCACGCGCGCCCGGCAAGCCGAGGGCGCACAGCAATCCGCTCTCTCCCGCATCGGCAGCCTGACGGTCTGGACGTTCATTATTGTCGGCTTCGTCTCGGTGAGCGCGGTAAGCGCGGGCGCCATGGTGGGCATCCGTGTCCGCGCCGGAATACTCGCTTCCGAGGCGCGCCAGTCGCGCGACACCGGGGAACTTCGCGCCATTCTCGTGCGCATGGCCGAAGGCGCCCGCACACTGCGAATCACGGCCCGGAGGCTCGAGGAAAACAGTCAGGCCGTGGCGTCCAACGTCGAGCGGATCGCGTCAGGCGCGGGCGATATTCACTCGGGCATCACGGAAATCGCAAAGAATGCCACCGAAGCCGCTACCGTCGGCGCATCGGCCACGGATCTGGCCTCCGCTGCGTCTGAAACTGTTTCCGCCCTCGAATCCGCCAGCTCCGAAATCGGTCATGTGACCGGGATCATCCGCGAGATCGCCTTCAAAACTACTCTGCTTTCGCTCAATGCCGCGGTGGAGGCCGCTCATGCCGGCGCCGCCGGAGCCGGCTTCGCCGTGGTCGCCGAGGAAGTAAAGGGCCTCGCCTCCACAGCCGCCGGTTCCACCGAGCAGATCGACGCCCGGGTCACCGCCATGAACGCACATGTGGAGAAGATGACGGGCGCAATCTCCGGAATAGCCGCCATCGTGGCGCGTATGCGCGCCATGCAGGAGTCGATCGCCGCCGCAATGGACAAGCAGACTTCAGCCACCACACTGATTTCAAAAGGCATTCAGGAGACAGCGCGCAATTGTGGAGGGGCGTCTTCCCGCGAGGGCATCCACGCAATGGCGCGTGAACTGTCCCGCCTCGCTGAGGACCTTGAGGCCGTCTGTTCAGACGAAGGGCGCCTGCCCCGCTGACGGCGGTCTTCACCCGTTTGACACGGCATCTCACTGTCCGTTACGCTGGTAAGGTTAAACAAACAGACGGAGTCGTGTGTTCATGAGTACTACATTCCCGTCCAAACCGGGAATCGAAAGAAACTGGCACGTTATCGATGCCAATGGCGTGGTGCTGGGAAAACTGGCAAGCCATGCCGCTAAATTGCTGATGGGCAAGCACAAATCCATCTGGACGCCCTTCATTGACACTGGCGATCACGTGGTCGTCATCAATGCGGAAAAGGTTCAGCTCACTGGCCGGAAGGACGCGCAGAAGGTCTATCGCCACTTCACCGGGTATCCGGGCGGTCTGGTTGAAACCGGTGCCCGGAAGGTGCGAGCCACGCGTCCCGCGCGTATGGTGGAGGATGCGATTTTTGGTATGCTGCCCAAGACGAAACTCGGCAAGCAGATGTATCGCAAGCTGAAGGTTTACGCGGGCGACAAGCATCCGCACGCCGCCCAGCAGCCTGCGGCCTATACGGTCGCTTAACAGGCGCACTCGCCTGCCACGTACTTCCGTCAGGATACGGGAAGGCCGGCATGCGCCAGACGAATTGGAGATCACCGGAAGTTGGCAATCAGAAAGATCGAGCAGTATCTCGGAACCGGACGCCGCAAGACCAGCATCGCCCGCGTGTTCCTGCGGCCGGGCTCAGGCAAAATCATCGTCAACGGCCGCCCGTTTGAGAATTATTTCCCGACCGACGCGGGCCGGATGCCCGTCCGCCAGGCGCTTCAGACAGTCGAAATGCAGGATCGTTTCGACGTGATCGTTCTCGCCAGCGGCGGTGGAATCTCGGGTCAGGCGGGCGCGATTCGCCTTGGCATCGCCCGCGCTCTGGTCGAATTCAACGCGGAACTTCGCGGGCCACTGAAGAAAGCGGGACTTCTCACCCGCGATCCACGCGCCCACGAGCGCAAGAAGTACGGCCAGAAGGGCGCTCGGAAGCGGTTCCAGTTCTCCAAACGTTAAAACAGCCCGCCGCATTCGCCGTTTTAACCTGATATTCTTATTGGACGGGGCGCGATGTCGAGTTGCGCCCCGTTGTGTGCGTTAAACCTGCCCGTCTCCGTTCCTTGCGTAAATCTCGCTTTGGACCGCGCGTGGACCGTTCCGGGCTTATTTCAACCTTGAATCAGAAGGAATTGAGGATTTAGTGCCGGCTATTTCAATGAAAGAATTGCTCGAAGCGGGCGTTCACTTCGGGCACCAGACCAAGCGCTGGAATCCAAAGATGAAGGAATATATCTTTGGCGAACGCAACGGAATCTACATCATCGACCTGCAGAAGACGCTCAAGCTTTTCAAGGATGCGGCCCGATATGTAGTCGAGATGGCGGCGCAGGGCAAGACGGTGCTCTTCGTCGGCACCAAGCGCCAGGCGCAGGAAGCAGTCGCCGAGGAAGCCAACCGCTGTCAGATGTTCTATGTGAACCAGCGCTGGCTGGGCGGCCTGCTCACCAACATGACCACCGTTCAGCGCTCGATCAAGCGCCTCAAGGAACTCGAGCAGATGGCCGCCGAAGGCTCCTACGGCGGTCGCCTCAAGAAGGAAATCGTCCGCCTTGAGCGCGAGCGCAAGCACCTCGATCAGAACCTCGCCGGCATCAAAGATATGCCGGGCCTGCCCGACGTGGTTTTCGTCATCGATTCGAACAAGGAATCGATCGCGGTGAAGGAAGCGCGGCGTCTCAGCATCCCGGTCGTCGCCATCGTGGATACCAATTGCGATCCCGATGAAGTCGACTGGGTGATCCCCGGCAACGATGACGCTCTCCGCGCTATCCGGCTCTTCACCAGCAAGATCGCCGATGCGGTAATCGAAGGCCGCGGCCTTGCGTCCGAGCAGGATTTTGCCGCCGAGAAGGTGGTTCCGGAAGATACCGGCGCCGAGGATCTCACTGCCGAATATTCGCAGTACGTCGATCCCAAGTACGCCGAGCAGATCATGCAGGAAAGCCTCATGATGGGCGAGACCGACCAGTCGCCTTCACGCAAGGGTCCGGCCTCCGAAAACACTTCGGAGACCGCGGAAACCGCCGCTCCGGCCGCGGAAGCCACCCCGGTTTAAGCGGACAGGGTCTGGCCTGTTGAGTTGAGAAAATAACCGGCGAAGCCTGGTGGCGGTCATCCTGTCGCGGCTTCGCCGTGCGTGTGCCTGAGGGCATCGCCGGTCTCCACCGGGACCGGCGGCGCCTGAACTTCGACGCCCCGAAAGCGTCCTGTACCTTTAAGGAAAGAACCAAAAATGGCTGACATCAGCGCACAGGCAGTAAAGCAGCTCCGCGAACGTACCGGAGCCGGCATGATGGAGTGCAAAAAGGCGCTCGTCGAAGCAAAGGGCGATCCGGCCGAAGCCGAGACCCTTCTGCGCAAATGGGGCATCGCCTCGGCGTCGAAAAAGGCGTCGCGCAGCACGAAGCAGGGAAGCATCGGCTCCTACATTCATGCCGGCTCCCAGCTCGGCGTACTGGTTGAAATCAACTGTGAGTCCGACTTCGTCGCCCGCACCGACGATTTTCAGGAACTCGTGCGCGACATCGCCATGCACGTCGCCGCGGCAGACCCGCTCTACGTCCGCCGCGAGGATGTTCCCGGCAATGTGCTCGAGAAGGAAAAAGAGATACAGAAGGCCCGCGTCATCGCGGAAGGCAAGCCCGAGAAAGTAGCCGAGAAGATCGTGGAAGGCCGGATGGCAAAATTCTATGAGGAGGTCTGCCTCTACGAGCAGCCCTTCGTCAAGGAGAACACCATCACTGTCGAGCAGGTGATCAAGAGCCGCATCGCGAAGCTCGGCGAAAATATCTCGGTTGCCCGGTTCGCGCGTTTCAAGGTCGGCGAAGGCCAGTCCGTTTCCGATTCAACCGCCGCTCCCGCCGGCGCCTGAAGCCGCCGGCGCTCCTGCGAGTTCCTCTCATGGCGAAATTCGAGCGCATCCTGCTGAAGCTGAGTGGCGAGGCCATGGCCGGTCCCGGTAATTTCGGAATCGATCCTGACCGTGTAAAATCCCTGGCCGCCGAGATCGCAGGCGTCGCCAACGAAGGCATCCAGACCGGCGTCGTCGTTGGCGGTGGCAACATTTTCCGGGGCATTGCGCTCGCGGCGCGCAATATGGATCGCGTTACCGGCGATCACATGGGCATGCTCGCCACCGTCATCAATTCGCTCGCGCTTCAGGATGCTCTCGAGCAGGCGGGCGCCAATACGCGCGTCATGAGCGCCATCCAGATGCATCAGGTGGCCGAGCCATATATCCGCCGCCGCGCCATCCGGCATCTCGAAAAGGGGCGCATCGTTATTTTCGCGGCCGGAACTTCGAATCCCTATTTCTCAACCGACACCGCGGCCACTCTGCGCGCGCTGGAAATCAAGGCGCAGGTGATCGCGAAGGCCACGAAAGTGGATGGCGTCTACGACAAGGACCCGATGAAGCATCCCGACGCGGTGATGTTCGATCAGATCGGCTATACCGAAGTCCTCACGCGCTCTCTCGGCGTGATGGATGCGACTTCGATCGCCATGTGCCGCGACAACAAGCTTCCCATCCTCGTCTTCAACCTGAACACGCACGGCAATATAATGCGTATGGCGTCCGGCGAGACCGTCGGAACGCTCATCAGCTGAGATCAGTTGACATGGCGAAAAACGAACCCGCACCAGTGGCCGCAACAGGCCCGACATTCAATTCCCTGAAGGATGTTGAGAATGCTGCTCGTCAGCGCATGGAGAAATCGCTGGGCGATTTCCAGCATGCGATGTCGAGCATCCGCACCGGACGCGCGTCCGTTCATCTTCTCGATAACGTCAAAGCCGATTACTACGGCGCGATGACGCCGCTGAATCAGATGGCGACCCTTCACGCCGAGGCTTCCCTCATCACCGTTCAGCCCTTCGACGTTTCGCAGATCGGCAGCATCGAAAAAGCGATTCGCGGCGCCGAACTCGGCGTGAATCCGCAGAACGACGGCAAGATCATTCGCATCCCGATTCCGCCGCTCAATGAAGAGCGCCGCAGAGAGTTCGTCAAAAAGCTGCACGGAATCGCCGAAGACCACCGCGTCGCTTTCCGCAACATCCGCCGCGATTCGAACGAGCACATCAAGAAGCTCTCGAAGGACAAAAAGATCACCGAAGATGAAGATCGCCGCGCGCATGATGAAATGCAGAAACTGACGGACGGCTACATTCAAAAGCTGGATCAGGCTGCGAAATCGAAGGAAAAAGAGATCCTCGAGATTCGTTGATCCGGCAGGCCGCAGTCGCTCAGTCCCCGGACTGCTGGCCGCGCGCCTTCGCGGCCACATTCTCCACATCCGTCAGATGAGCCGGCGTGTAGAACTCCGGCGTCCATTCCCAATCGACGAATCGCAACTCCGCCCGGCATCCGAATTCGTGTTTTTCGCAGTTCTCAATGATGACGCCCAGCGGCTCTTTTGCCGGCTGCGTTTCGGCGATGCCGCTCGATTCCCGGCTGTCTCTTTCGAGCGTCAGCAAGCCCGGTCCGGTCTGCGGCTGTTCCTCGCATTCCACCAGCGCTCCCGTTCTCCAGATCTCCTCGAGGTTCACGAAACAACTCCGCCCGCCCGCGCTCAACGTCACCAGATCGGAGCAGAGGAAGCGCTTCACAGGGGATTCATCGGCGCCCATCGCGAAAATGTTAGCTCAATTCGCGTCCGGGATGTACGATGGGACACGCCTCTCGTACTATTACGCTGCTGGACCGGAGCGCCGGATAGCGCCGATGGATAATGGCGATTGGCCCTGATCAGCACTGTCCGCGTACCCGGGTCCAGCGCCAACCTCGGCCCTGGCTTCGACGCTCTCGGAGTGGCTCTCCGCGTCTTTCTCGAATGCCGCTTCCGCATTTCACGGCGTCTGGTGATCCGTGCGTCCGGACGCGATGCCGACCAGATACCATCCTCCGCGAACAACCTCATCTGGCAGACTGCGATGGCCGTGGCTTCCCGCGCTCATCTCCCGCTGCCTCCCATCGAACTCGACATCTTCAACGAAATTCCGCTCGGAAAGGGCCTCGGTTCGAGCGCCGCCGCGCTCACGGCCGGCGTCGTGATCGCCAACCGCGTCCTCAATCTGGAATGGAAGCCCGCGCGAATCCTCGATGAAGCCGCCCGGCTCGAAGGCCACCCGGACAACGTCGCAGCCTGCGTACTGGGTTCGATCGTCGCCACCGCCGTCGAGCCCGGCGGCCTGTCGCGGGCAGTCCGCCTCGAAATGCCCGCCCATTTCGAGATTTCCGTGGTTGTTCCGAATTTCGCTCTCCCCACCAGCGAATCGCGCGCCGTCCTGCCCGAGTGCTATTCCCGCCAGGACGCCATCTTTAATATTCAGCGCGCGTCCCTGCTTATCGCCGCGCTCGCTTCAGGCGATGCGTCCGTGTTCCCCGCCGCGCTGGACGATCGCCTGCACCAGCCGGTTCGCGCGCCTCTCGTTCCGGGGCTGGCCGAAATCCTGCGGCTGCGCGCCCCGGGCCTGCTCGGCTGCGCGCTGTCCGGCGCCGGACCCGCGGTCCTGGTATTCTATGAACGCGGCCACGAGCGCGTCTGTGACCTCGTGCGCCAGGTTTTTGCCATGCACGGCTGCACCACCGAGATAATCTCGACCGGAGTTTCTTCGAAAGGATACGAACTGCTATGACCCGACCTGCCCACTGGCTCGAATCTCTTCACTACCCCTCAGCCGATCCGATTCCGGCTCCGCCGTCCAGCCGCCGTTTCGAAGATGGCGGCCAGTACCGGATCGAAATCCCGAGTACCGAGGGGCCCCGGAGTCTGCGCGCCGTTCTTGACGAAGCTCGCGAGCGTGGCGTTCCTGTCCACCGCGTCAGCCAGGGCAGCGGCATCATGCTCATGACCGATGGCGAAATCATCGAGATGCTGGGCATCGGCCGCGATGCCGGAATCGAAGTCAATCTGTTCATCGGCCCCCGCGCTACCTTCGATGTCGGCGCCCAGGTCTTCTC
>DAIDJK010000256.1 GCA_027450225.1 Bryobacterales bacterium
GGATGTTTGCGGAACGTGAAGACGGCGACAACGAAATCCGGCCCGCAGGCTTTCGCGATCCACCACGCGCCCGAGGAAAGAACAAGCGCCAGCGAACGCAGCGGCGATTCTCTTCATCGCGACACCATCCGAAATGCGCCACGGACGTCGCCGCTGGTCCAGCCGTTATGGAAGAAGTAAACGCGCTCACCGTGCCTGACCGAGGGGGGAATCGTCGAAGCCCTGGTCGGATACATCACCCCGATGCTTTTCCGGCACGCCGGATCAGAGAACTCCGCCGGCGGCGTGGACGTCCGCGGCCAGCTGTATCCGGCGTCAAAATTCATCGGCACGATCTCATCCACCGGGAAGTCGTCGATCCAGTTCTTCGGCCCGGCGCACCATGAGACCAACGCCGTCATGGAGAGAAATACGCCGGAATCTAGTCTGCGCCGCAGATCCGCCATCAACGCCCGATAGAACGCATGGGCCGATTCAGGCGCATCGAAATCGATCTGGACGGCTCGGGAATGCGTGATCCTGACGAGATCCACGATCGCCGCGACTGCCGATCGGCGCTGCTCCGCGGTCCATTTCGGCGGCGCGGAATCGTACGCCTTCTCCAGCCGTACGACAGCCATTTGATAGACGCCCGGCGGAACTTCGAGTGTCGCGCTGCGCGGCTCGGGCGCGGTGCGCGTTCCATCCAGATACACGGTCATCGCGAGCCAGGCCACGCCCGCATCGGAGGGATTCAGAAAGCGAAGATCCGTATCGACCTCCCACGCCCAGAGCATCCGCGATGGGGGCTCGGGCGTGGGCGAACCTGCGGCCATTACCAGCAAGGCAAGCTGTAAAGGGAGCATGCGGGCGGGAGAGAAACCTGACCGATTATAAGAGGAAGAAAAGAGTGCGCCAGTACACGTCCGATCCGGACCATGATACGCCGTGATCCGGTCCGGTCCGGGGCAGTCGTTGACAACTTTTTAATTCAGGATTACGTTGAAGGTATCACTGAAGAAGGAGGTGGTCCAGAAATAATGATTCCTAGTAGTAGACCGCGCAAGGTGGCCGACTGCTGAGTCGACCGTTCCAACGTTGTTGATACCCGTTTCAGTGACGGGATCAAGTTCCTGTGGACCGGCCACTTCGTCGCGCACGTAGTTTCCGCCTCAGGTTGTAAACGTAAAGGCTACCGAGCCCCCGGCGCGCCCTTGCTACGGCGCACCGGGGGTTTTCGTTTTCCGGGCCGGCTGGTGGGCTGTGTTACCATGGAGTTTCCCCGAAAGGTAAGCAATGAAAGCTGGAATTCACCCTGCCTATAACGAGGTGAACGTGATCTGCGCGTGCGGGCACACGTTCAAGACCCGTTCCACCCACAAAGGCGACATCCGAGTGGAAATCTGCTCGAGCTGCCATCCGTTCTTCACTGGCCGCCAGAAACTGGTCGATACGGCCGGACGCGTGGACCGCTTCGAGCGAAAGTACCAGAAGCAGCGGGCCGAAAAAGCCGCGGGCAAAAAAGCCGCCAAGTAAGACCCGCCAAGTAAGACCCGCCAGGCAAGACCCGCTCCAACGGAAATTAAAAAAGGCGACCGGACATCCGGTCGCCTTTCTATTTCCGGGACTCGTGACCGGCAGCGATCAGGGATTGGTTTTCTTTGCGGCGCCGGCTGCGGCCTGCATCCGCTCGTTGTGCCATTTGTCGAACGCCACCCGCTGCTGGTCTGTGAGCAGGGCGCGGATTTCATCCAGGTGATCCTGGTGGATCTTGTCCTTCAGCGGTTTCTGGCTGGCATTCAGCTCGTCGAACTTGCGCTTGGTGTCATCCAGAATACGGCTGACTTCCTGCTTCTGCTGTTCGTTGATGCCGACGCGCTTCTGCATTTCCGCCAGATAGCGGACCTTGAATTCGCTCATGCTCTTCGGCGTCGCATCCGCGCTGGCGGTAGTGGTGACGTAAAGACGATGGGCGGCGATGCCGACGATGATTCCGCTGGCGAAAACGAGAAAGAGGTAAAGAGCCGCGCTCAGCCGCGTGCGGGGCATCGGAGCCTACTGATTCTCCATTTCGGAGATTCGATCGACATGGAAGGGCTCGAGTTGTGAAACGTGATTCGCCGTAAGGGCTTGCACGAACGTTCCGGAATAGGGCTGGTCGCTGTTGCTGCTCATGGAAACCAGCAGCGCCAGGATGGCTGAAGCGGCGAGCGCGGCGGTAACCAGCGCCTTCGCCATGCGGCCGAAGACATTGCGCGAGGCCTCGCGGGCTTCGATGCCGGCCCACAGTTTCGGCATGAAATTCACGCTGGGCTCTGGGTCCGGACAGGCCAGCGCATACGCGCGGAACAGTTCGTCCAGCTGCCGTTCCCTGTCTGTCTGATTCTGGCTTTCCTGACTTTCGTACGGGGACATAAACCTATCCGACATGATAACCTCGTGATTCCCGCTCACCAGAGCGCCCACCCGGGTTCAGGCTTGCGCTGTCATTATACGGCGCAGAACGCCAGTGCTTTGTGCGTTCCTTACAAACCCTCCAAACCTCGCACTACTTCACTTCATCTGTTTGGGCGCTCTGCGCGGTATTGCCGGTTACGCCTTTCATATTTTTTAATACGCGCTGGCGGGCACGGAACAGACGAACTTTGAGCGCGTTTTCATTTACGTGGTAAATCTGCTCCAGTTCCTTGAGCGAGAGACCCTCTACTTCCTTTAGCGTCAACAAGATGCGGTCCTCTTCGGAAACGGAGGCCAGCAAATCGGCCACGGTATCGCGAACCCGGCGGCGCTCGTGATCTTCGATTTGCGCGCGGGAACCGGCGGCGGCGTCAGCCATCATCACCTGCTGCTCGGACAGATCCGACATGCGGGATTCCTGCCGCCGCCGGCTTTTGCGCAGGTAGTCGTAGGAAGCGTTGACGGTCAGCCGGTAAAGCCAGGGTTCGAAAACTTCCGGCGTGCGGAGCTGCTCCAGAGAATAATAAAGGCGTATAAAGACTTCCTGCGCCACGTCTTCCACGTCTTCGGGGCGGCCGATGAGACGCGAGATCGTACCCAGAATGCGCCTCCGGTAGGCGGACACGATCCGATTGAAAGCCGCGGCGTCGCCGCGCTGGGCACTCTGGATCAGCTCGAACTCTACCAGCATCGCGCGACCACCTTCGCGATCGCCTTCGGCGGGCGGCAGGGCAACTCCCCAGAATACAGTGCCTTGCGTACTGAACAGACCAGGCTCCGGAGAGGCGTTCGCCGGACCCGCCTGACCCGGCAAGCCGGAGCGGTCCGGGATGGAACAGGAGCCTTCATGGGCTCTGGTACTTTTCCGATCAACAATACTATACTTAGCGCCACGACTTTGCCGGATGCGTTGGTTTTAAGACTAGATACAGTCCGGCCTTTTCGAGAACATGCGCATTGGACGCCTGAAGCCACATTACGGCTCGGCGGCGCTCGGGTTTTCGTCGGCGCTGCTGCTGACGGCGATTGCCGCGCTGCTGCGAGCGCGAGTTGCCCCGCAGAGCGAGAGCTTCCCATTCCTGTTTTGCTATCCGGTGATTCTGGCCGTGTCGTTCTGCTGGGGCCTCGCGCCGGGCGCCGCGGCAGTCGTTTTCAGCGCCTTAGCCGTGCCCGGACTGACGCCCGCGCTGCGTCCCTCGATGCTGAACTGGTTGTCGCTCGCGGTTTTCGGAAGCCTGACGGTGGCGATGGGCGTGGCGCTGCGCATGTTCCGGGAATCGGCGGTTGAGACCGCGCGCGCCATCGTGCGCTTCCACATGGTGACGGAAAACATGAGCGACTGGGTTTTCCTGCTGAACGCGAGCGGATCGATCGAGTACGCCAACCGGGCCGCCCTGCATGGCGTGGGGAAGCCGGCGGAACAGGTGATCGGTGGGCCGTTCGCGTCGCTGGTGATCCCGGAAGACCGTCAGGCGGCGGACGAATTGATTCAGGCGGCGCTTGCCGGGTCCGTACCTCCGAAGGAGTGCCGCATCCATTCGAGTGGCGGAGAGGCGATTCCGGCGGAACTGAGCTGCACGGCCATTACGGCAAACAAGGAAACGGTGATTCACGTGGCGGGCCGGGACCTGCGGGAGCGCCGCGAGACCGAGCGGCGGCTTCGGGAGGCGAAGCAATGGGAGGCGCTGGGAACGCTGGCCGGCGGAATCGCGCACGATTTCAACAACCTGCTGACCGCCATGATGGGCAACGCGTCCCTGGCGCGCGAATTACTGCCGGCCACGCACGAGACGGCGGGGCTGCTGGATAACGTTCTCGCCACGGGAGCGCGGTCCGCGAACCTGATCGAGCTGATGCTGGCGGCCGCGGGATACCGGCGCAACTTCGTGAGCCCCATCGAGCCGAAGCTGCTGCTCGAATCGGCGATAGCGAAACTGCAAACGCGCGGCCCCGCGCGCATCTCGGCGAGGGCCGGCGGCGGGGTGTTCCATGGCGAACATGCCTCGGTGGAGCGGTTGCTGATGTGCCTGCTCGAGAATGCGGCGGAATCGTATGGAGAACCGGGCGGCGAGGTGTCGGCGGAGATCGGCGTGGCTGAGTATGCGGGCACGGAACCGTGCGACTTCGAAGAAGGCCAGTGCGCGGGCGAATGCCTGCGGATCGTGGTGGAGGACCGCGGACCGGGAATGGACGCGGCCACCATGGAGCGCGCATTCAATCCGTTTTTCACCACCAAATTCACAGGCCGCGGGCTGGGGCTGGCGGCGGTGCGCGGCCTGGTTCGCGCCTATTCCGGAAAGCTGTGCATGCGGAGCCGCCCCGGGCAGGGGACGCGCGTGGAAGTGTGGCTGCCGAATCCGCCGAACGGGAAGGCGGGGTGAAATCAATTTATGCCCGGTTCCGCTCGAAGCGGGAATGGCACTGAGCGCCTGCTTTGGCAGCCCCTGACGACCGCCGCAGCCGCCCAGGTCACAGCCCCAGCAGCCTGCCGTACCAGTTCAGGATGGCGGGGCCGAAGACTGCTGTGGCGAGCGCGCCCGCGCCGAGAAAACTGCCGAACGGCAGCTGATAACTGGCAGCCTCTTCGCCGCGGAATTTGATCCAGAGCGGGCCGGCGATGGAGCCCGCAATCGAGCCGAGCGCGATCGAGAGCAGGGCGCCGCCAATTCCGAGGAAAGCGCCCATCATCGCGATCATCAGCACGTCGCCAAAGCCCAGGCCCTGCTTGTGGCGGATATTCTCAAACAGCCAGCCCACCAGCCAGATGGCGAAGGCGGGCACGATTGCGCCAAAGGCCGATTCGGCCAGCGATTCGACGCGGCCGGCGGGAATGGCGCGCCCCGCAAGCAGCGCGAGCGTGGAATCCGGAACGGGCGTCCAGAGCGAAAACGCGAGCCCGATGCCGATGCCGCCAATGGTGAGTTCGAGAGGCAGCAGACGCGTTTCGAGGTCCGTGAAGATGAGGGCGATCAGAACGGCGGCGAACACCAGGAGGCGGATGGCTTCAGGCGTGAAGCCGCCGGCCTGGCGCACGATGGCGAAAAACATGGCCGCCGTGAGCGCTTCCACGATGGGGTAACGCCAGGCGATCGGCTCGCCGCAATGCCGGCATTTGCCGCGCAGCAGGGCGAAGCTGAGGACGGGAACATTGTCGTACCACGCGATGGCGCGCCCGCAGGCGGGGCAGGCCGAGCGCGGCGCCACCACCGACATGCCGCGCGGCCAGCGATGGATGACGACGTTGAGGAAACTGCCGATCAGCAGGCCGCACAGGCACGCCGCGAGCGCTGCGCTGAGGGGATCAGCCACCCACCAGTCTCCGGTACGCCTCGATGGTCTTCTTCACCATGCGCTCTTCGCTGAAAGATTCGAGCACGGTGCGGCGCGCGGCGCGGCCGAGGTCCGGATTGATGCGGCGGAAAGCGCCGGCGATGGTTTAGGCATCGTTCGAAACGAGGATACCGTTCTCGCCATCGGTGATGATCTCCGGCACGCCCCCGACGCTGCTCGCGATGACGGTAACGCCATGCGCCATGCCGAGAAGAATGCCGGAGCCGAGCCCCTCCGAGCGAGTGAGATAGACGAGCGCGCGGGCGTGCGGGAGGTCCGCGGAGAGATCCTGCGAGAACTGCAGTTCAACGCCCGCGATCTTCGCCGCGGCCAGCGCGAGATCGGAACATTTGAGCGGGTCACGCGAATCCAAAGCCAGAATCGCGCTGCCGGAGGCAATGGTGGGCGGGATGGGAACGCCATCGGGCACCACGGCGATGGAAGCGGGATCGACGCCCGCCTGGCGGAGTTCCGCGGCGACGTACTGCGAGACGGCGATGAACAGATCCGCGCGGCGGTATTTCCAGTGCGAAACGGCGGAATCCCGCACCGGAAAGGCCACGCGGCGCGCCACCACCAGCGGCGCGCGGGCGAACACGGCGCCCCAGGTGTGGCTCCGCGAATCGTGGGCGTGAACCACGTCATAGCGCCGTGAGACATGGCCGAGCCGCAGAGGCCGAAGCGTCTCCCGCGGGGTACCGTGGGCGGCGGCCAGCAGAGGTGAGTTTTCCGGCGCCAGAAGCATGGATTCATGGCCCGCGGCCAGCAGACCGCGATGCAGCCGGAGCGCCTGCCACTGGCCGCCCCGCATGTCACGGCCGGAATCGAGATGCAGGATCTTCATTTCACGCGCCCGCCCTGCCGGCGGCCTGTGCGCTCCCCCTCAGCGCCGGATGGTTCCGGCCCCAGCGCCGCTGTCGCTTTCGCGTATTTCAGGAACACGTAGAGCGCGGCCATCCACGCGATGGCCAGGCCCTGCGGACCGTCGAGAAATCCGCGGCGCAGAATCCACGTGCGAAAGAAAGTCCAGAAAGGGTCGATAGCGAGTTTGCGGAAGGGCACGCGGGCGCGATTTTCGACGATCTCGCGCGCGGCGAGCGACGTATAGCGATCGAGCGTACGCAGGTGGTCGGTAAGCGAATTACAGGTGAAATGCAGAAGTTTTCCCTCGAATTGCCCGGCGGGGCCGCGAACCGCTACGCTTTCATGGACGTAATTGCCCATCCATTCGGCTCGATTGCGATGGTAGAGCCGCACCTTGCGATCCGGATACCAGCCGCCGTGGCGTATCCAACGGCCAAGATACTGCGTAAGTCGGGGCATTGAGTATCCCGCGAATTCGGGATCGGGCGCCTCACGAAAAGCAGCTTTCCAATGGGCGATTTCGGCTTCGAGGTGCTCGGAGAGCGCCTCGTCGGCGTCGATCGAGAGAATCCAGTCGTGGGCGGCGCAGGCGGCGGCGAAGTTCTTCTGTCCCGCGTAGCCGCGCCACGGCTCTTCGACCACGCGGGCGCCGAGCCGCGCCGCGATTTCGCGCGTGCGGTCGGTTGAACCGCTGTCGACGACGACGATTTCGTCCACGCAGCGCAGACTTTCGATGGCGCGCGCGATGTTGCGTTCTTCGTTGAGCGTGACGATGGTGGCGGACAGGCGCAAAACGCCAATTATCGCGAAATTTCCACCAAAGCCAGAGTTTGTGGTTTCAGCGTGACCGCTCCGGCGCGCAGCGGACGCTCCGGATTCATCTGCGCGGCCTGCCGCAGCAGCCGGACCTGCTCCCGCGTGGGCCACGCCGGAGAACCCATGGCGCGCCACCGGTCGATGGCGGAACCGGACTCCGGGCTGACTTCCTGAATCGTCATTCGCTTCGCGCCGGGCGCTTCGATGCGGAATTCGCGATCCGGCGCATTTTCGCCCGGCTCGGCGTAATTCCAGATCGCGACGGCGAGCGAGCCATCCGCGCGGCGCGTGGCGAGGGCGTTCTCAGAGGGAACGTCGATGCGCTCCTCGCCCAGCCTGTGCAGCAGCGCGAAAGCGTGAAACGCCGGCTTCGGAATGTGCAGCTCGGCGATCAGCCCGTAGCCGCCATAGAACGGCTTCTTCACCACGCCCTGCACCTCGAACACATCCGAAAAGCACCAGTAAGACATGGCGGAAGTGAGGCCATCCGACTCGCGAATGTTGTTGTCGAGCCACGGTCCCATGAACGCTGAATCGGTGACGTTCGGGTCGTTGAGATACGTCGCGTTGTACTCACTCCAGATGATGGGAAGGCGGGGCAGCGGCGAGCGGGCCACTTCGTCATGCGCCTTGCGGACGGCGCGCGCCACCATGTCGCGGCGCGGAACCTTCTCGTGCGTGCCGAAAACGTCCTCGGAGGAATCGTTGCCGTAGACGTGGGTGGAAACGAAATCGACCGGGATGCGCTCGCGCGAGCAGTGTTCGATGAAAGCGGGAATCCACGCCGCCTGCGCGGTGGCCGGCCCGCCGACGCGCAGCTTCGCATCCACGGCTTTGACGGCGCGCGCGGCGTGGTCGTAAAGATCGAAGTAAGTGGATTGTTTGGGCGAGCCGGTCCAGAAATCGATATTCGGCTCATTCCAGACTTCGAAATACCAGCGCTCCACCTCGGCCGCTCCATATCTTTCCACAAGGTGGCGGGTAAATGCCTCCACGAGTTTCTCCCAGGCGGAGTAGTCTTTGGGCGGATTCGGCAGCGGCCTGTACCAGAACGCGTGTGGCTGATCCGACACGGCAAGCGCCTCGGGCATGAAACTCAGCTCGACGAAGGGGCGCACGCCGATGTCGAGCAGGCCATCGTAGATTTGGTCGACGTAGGAGAAGTTATAAGTGCCGTCGGGGTTCACGGCGCCGGTCTCGCGATCGAAAATGCCGTGGAAGCGCACGTATTGGATGGCCGCGGCCGCGCGGACCGAACGCAGATCCTCGCGCCAGCTTTGCCGAAGTGAGAGGATGGCGCGGCCGGAACCGATAATCGATTCGTAAAAATGCGGGAACGGGCGCGCGGGACTGTGGAAATCAATGTGGATAACTTCGGGCGCACCGCTGCCCGGGGAACCGGCGGGCGGCGTTTGCGAGGGGCTGAACGGCGTCATGAGAAGGGTGAGAAGAATCAGGCGGACGGCGCACTGAGTCATTGCCTGGGGCGCGCTTCGGCGGGCCTGAGGCGCCTTTCGGCGGGGTCTTCCCGCCGTCCGGACAAAGCAGAAAAGAGGTATAACCGCCTCCCCTCTGATTCTGTTCCTGGAATCGTCATGAAATTGATTAAGTTTTGGAAATATCGGCGGAAAGGTGTTGCGTCCTGTACCATTTAGAGGTTATAGTTCATTCTTGCTGGGATTGCGGGATTCCCTTGACAGGGGGTTCGGCAGTGATATATCAAGGTTCTTTGCCTCAGTAAGTTCGGCAATCTTAGTTCTGGCAGCGGGCAGGCGGAAAAACGATAATCAGAGCCCGCGCCGATAACGAGATGTTCCAGGGCAGGCGGACCACTTGAGGAAAGCCTGAATGGGGCCGGATTCTCCGCCCGACACGGAGAGCTACCCGGGAGTACAAACGCATTTGATTGCAGTAGAGGCTCAGGTTGTAGCGTACTTCGACTGATTCAGAGAAGAATTTACAAGGAGAAGGAAATGAATTTTCGCAAGGGAATTTTGGCGCTTGCGGCCGTGGGCTTCGGGCTTACAGGCACTGCATTCGCACAGGGAACCCCGGTAAGTTGCACGGGTAACGCGGTATCGCCGACATTCGTGCGCGCGGAAGGCACGACTGAAGCGATTCCGACCATCGTGCTGACCGGCTGCACCACCGGGGCAACGCCGCCCGCTACGGTGTCGATAGTAGTTACAACCTCAGCCGGCGTCGCCAACCAGGCCACGTCGTCCAGCACGACGAATACGGATGCAGTAGCCCTCTTTGCCGGTGGCACGTCAGTGCCCGGCGTCGTGGTAGGAAACACGCTTGTGTTCAACAATATCCCCGTCCCGGCTCCGAACGCGGGCGCACTGCCGAATCTGACCATCGCGTCCGTTCGTGTGAACGCTTCGAGCGTCCCGCCGAATACCAACGTGACGGCTTCGGTGCAGGGTACCTCGGGCCTGATTCTGACCAACAACACGGGAATCGTTGTCGGTTACACTCAGATGTCTGTCGCCAAGCCGCTCGTTCTGGGTTACACGAACCAGGCGATCTGCAGCAACAGCACCAACGCAATTCCGCTGCTGCAGGCTGAAATCGTCGGCGGCTTCCCCGGCGCCTTCGCGGCTGAGAACGGCGGAACCAACGCCCTGTACGTGGCGGTTACTTTCGGTAATCTCGTGGCCGGCGTTAACTACTACGTACCGGTCAACATCGCCGGAACCGCTGGCACGGCGGCTGGCGACCTGGTCGATAACATGACTTCGGCAACGCTGGTTTCGGGCAACAGTTCGACCAGCACCGTAACCGGTGCGGCGATCCCGAGCAGCTCCAACGCCGAAATTCCGGGCGTGGCGCAACTGACCGTGGCAAATGGCAGCGCGACCGCTCTGTACCTCATCACGGGTGGCTCAACGACCGCGACCAGCGCCTTCATCACCAATCTGTACGCGGTGACGACGTCCGGCGCGACGGCTGGCGCCAACGGTCCCGTGACCGTGGCTGCCGCTTTGATGGGCGCTTCGAACGGCAAGTACGATCAGTTCTCCACGACGATCGTTCCGACCGCGACTCCGACCGTCAACAACGCAACGGGTAACCCGATTGCCTTCGCGACAGCGAACATCACCGTGGGTGGCGTCACCTACACTACCGGAGGCACCACTGACTATGGCGTGCTGACCAGCTGCGCCACCACGTTGCTCTTCCCCTACATCCTGAACACGGGTGGCTATGACACCGGTATCGCGCTTACCAACGCTTCGGCTGGCAGCACTGTTGCCCAGAGCGGAACCTGCTCGATGACGTTCTACGGCAGCGGCGCTCCGAGCGCTCCGTACACCACGTCCTCGGTTTCCTCGGGTACGGTGGATGCCTTCACAGTGTCGAGCGTGGCTCCTGGCTTCCAGGGTTACGCGATTGCGGTCTGCAACTTCCAGAACGGCCACGGCTTCGCGTTCATCACGGATGGCTACGGCCAGCCGGGACGCGGTCTGTCGCAGGGCTACCTTGCCGTCGTCACTTCGTCGACGGTATCGCAGACCTCGTTCTAACAGTACCTCGGACGTTTCACCTGAAAGGGAGGGCTTAGGCCCTCCCTTTTGTTTTTTGTGCGAGACTGGTTTTTCTCCAAAATGAAGTGGGTCCCCGCCGTACTCCTCCCTGTTCTGCTGCTGGCCGCAAATCCGGCGGCTCCCCCGCGCCGCGTCGAGGAGGCGCTTCGTTCGCGCGTCAATGAGTTCTACACGCTGCTCACCCAGCACAAATCCAGAGCCGCCGAGGCGTTGGTCGCGCAGGACACGCGCGACTACTATTACGATTCCCAGAAGCCCGACATCGCATCCTACGAGATCGGCAATATCGTCTGGGGACCGGGGTTCCGAACCGCCGAGATCACTATCCACGCGAGGATGAATATGATGTTCCCCGGCGTGGGTCCGCAGGTGACTGCTATGAAATTCCCCAGCACCTGGAAGCTGGAGAACGGCAAATGGTGCTGGTATGTGGATAAAGCGCGCATCGCCGACAGCCCGTTTGGCACGTTCCATGCCGGGCCCGGCAGCGCCGCGGATTTCAAGCCCATCGTTACGCCCGGAATGCTGGCCGCCGGGGTGCGCGCCAGCCAGAATCAGGTGATGCTCTATGTGAACACCGGCGCGCCTGCGAAGCTGACCTTCACCAACAGCCTCCCTGGCCCGGCGACTCTTCAGGCGCCGGACGTGCCCGGATTGAAGATTGAAATTCCGAAACCGCAGATGGCCGCGGGTCAATCGACCGAGGTGATTCTCCGGTACGATGGCGCTGGTTCGCAGCAGCGGACGGTGACGTTCACCGTGCTGCCCACCAACCAGAAGATTCCGATTCAGGTTCTGTTCGCGGTGCAGAACAAGTAGCCGGAGCCGCCGCGCCTTAACTTATCCGGCGTCCCGGTACTCGCCGAAAACGCCCCGCAGGCGATCCGAAATCTCGCCCACCGTAGCCTTCGCTTCAGCCGTGTCGAAGATGCGCGGCATCAGGTTGGAGCCATCGCGCGCAGCCTGCTCGAGAGCATCGAGAGCCGCTGACCACTTCGTCGTATCCCGCGAAATGCGTAATTCGCGCACCCGCGCCACCTGCTCGCGCTCGATCTCCGGGTTGATGCGGAATACGGGCGCGCTCCCGCTCCCCGGCATCTGATAGCGGTTCACGCCGACGATGATGCGTTCCCCGGTTTCGATTTTCCGCTGGTATTCGAACGCGGCATTCTGAATCTCCGCCTGGATATAGCCGGATTCGATGGCGGTCAGCGTTCCGCCCATGGCGTCGATTCGGTCGAGATATTCCCGGACTTCCGTCTCGATCCTGTCCGTCAGAGCTTCGATGTAATAGCTGCCGCCCACCGGATCGGCCGTATTCGTCACGCCGGTTTCGTACGCGATGATCTGCTGCGTCCGCAGCGCGAGGCGCGCGGATTCTTCGGTCGGCAGGCCAAGCGCCTCGTCCCGCGAATTGGTGTGGAGCGACTGCGTGCCGCCAAGCACCGCCGAAAGAGCTTCAATCGCCGTCCGCACCAGATTCACGTCCGGCTGCTGCGCGGTGAGCGACGAGCCTGCCGTCTGGGTGTGAAACCGCAGCAGCATGGAGCGCTGGTTCTTTGCATGGAAACGCTCGCGCATCAGCTTCGCGTAGATTCTTCGCGCGGCGCGGAATTTGGCGATCTCGCTGAGGAATTCCGAATGCGCGTTGAAGAAAAACGAAAGGCGCGGAGCGAAATCATCCACATCCAGACCGGCGGCAATGGCGGCTTCGATGTACGCGATGGCATCGGCGAAGGTGAATGCGAGCTCCTGTACCGCCGTGGAACCGGCTTCGCGGATATGGTACCCGCTGATCGAAATGGTGTTCCACTCCGGGATTTCCCGCGCGGCCCAGGCGAAGAGATCGGTGATGATCCGCATGGCGGGCCGGGGCGGAAAAATGTACGTGCCGCGCGCGATGTACTCCTTCAGAATGTCGTTTTGAATCGTGCCGTTCAGTTTCTTCGGGTCGGCGCCCTGCTCGCGCGCGATGAGGACGTAGAACGCGAGCAGAATGGCGGCGGTGGCGTTGATGGTCATCGACGTGGAGACCTCGTCGAGCCGGATGCCCTCGAACAAACGGCGCATATCCTGAACGGAAGCGATGGAGACGCCCACGCGGCCCACTTCTCCGGCCGCCAGAGGGTGGTCGGGGTCGAGGCCCATTTGGGTGGGCAGATCGAAGGCGACGGAGAGCCCGGTTGTTCCCTGGCTCAGAAGGTAGCGGTAGCGGGCGTTGCTTTCTTCCGCGGTTCCGAATCCGGCGTACTGGCGCATGGTCCAGAGCCTCGTTCGATACATGTCGGGGTAGATGCCGCGTGTGAACGGATACTCGCCCGGCTTTTCGGCCATGTCAGCAGTTTCGCGTCAGGAGCGCGATATCCGGCGTGATTTTCGTATCGAGGAGAGACCGTAACCGGCCATCACCACGATGATGAAAATCACGAAACCGAAGCGTACCGGGTCCGGCGAGTCGCGGTGACGCCAGATCCACATCACACCGCCGAACGCGAAGAACATGAAAAGGAACCCGAGAATCTGGTGCCACAGCGAGTGCACCGGTTTCACAGCCGCCGGCACAACGTGCTTCACGAACAATCCGGATTTTTTTGCGAACTGGCCGGTCTGTTCGGAAGTGGGCGTCCAATGTTTGGCGGCGCGTCCGGCCATGCGGCCGATCTGGGCAGCGTCCACGCTGCTCGCGGCTTTGCTGGCGGCCTGGCGCGCCGCGGGCATGTACCGCCGCGCCAGACGTCCCGCTACCCGGCCGAGTCCTTCCGCGGTAGACATTTGCCCCCATCCTACCAGATGGAAATATTGTTCCGGCTTCGAAGCGCCTGTACAATCAAGGGGACTGCAAGGCGTCGAGCCGAAAAGGCAACGCGTCGCGCCCAAAAAGGCAACCGATGGCCCTGTATTTGCATCTGTACAACCGGGCAGACCCGAAGCCCGGAGCGAGCCGGTCGCGAACTCGACGAAGCGAGCGAGCGGTTCAGGAAGAACAAGGGGGGCAACGAACGTGGAAGAACGTCTGAAGGGCCTGATGCAGGATCTGGGAAACGCGATCAACGAGTCGCTTTCCGATTCCGAGCGCATCGCCGAAGCGATCGGTGAAATCAAGCGGGCGGGATACGATGTCTTTCTCGTTCTGGAAGCCACCATCGGGTTCAACAAGCGCGAAGAAGGCGAGGAGGCTGACGCTGAGGAAGGGTCGGTGGAAGCGCCGTCCCAGGAAATCGCCACCGGGAAGGTGCGGTTCACCAGCCAGGATCAGCGTTTTCTGAAAGCTTTGAAGATCGCCGTAGACGAAGAAGTCTGATCGGGAATCTTCAGGCGAATCTACCGAACGAAGCCATTTGCCCGGAATTAAAGATCCGGCAGTAGTTCGCGGTAGACATTCGCCGTGCGCTCCACGGCAATTTGCCAAACGAACCCACTTGCGCGCTGAAGTCCTTTTTTTGCAAGAGTTTGTCTTAGTTCTTCGTCCCGCGAAAGCCGCGTCAGCGCGTCCGCCACTTCATCTTCTTTAAAGGGGTCCACCAGCAGCGCCGCATCGCCGCACACCTCCGGCAGAGCGGACCGGTTGGCTGCGACGACCGGTACTCCGGCGGCCATCGCCTCCAGCACCGGCATTCCGAAGCCCTCATCGAGAGACGGAAAAGCGAAAATTCCGGCGCGCGCGTAGAGCGCCGCGAGCTGCTCGTCGCTCACATATCCGGTGATCTGAATCCGGTCCACGGCCGGGCTGTTCGCGATTTCCCGCAGAGCTTCGGAGGCCTCATATCCCTGCGAACCGGCGAGGACCAGCGTCCAGTCCGGCGGAAGCGCCCGGAAGGCCCGCACCAGCATGGCCTGGTTCTTCCTCTTTTGAATCGCGCCCACGCAAAGCACCATATTTTCCCGGGCCAGAGATGGGATGGCGCGCGGCGTCACGCCATGGTGCACCACGCGAATAATGCCGGGCTGCACGCCAAGCAGATTCTCTACCTGGGAAGCGGTGAATCGCGAGACGGCGATGATCCGGTCGGCGCGATGCGCCGCTTCGCGCGCCTGCTGCGCAAACCGGTCGCGAAACTCCCGGGTGCTGTACTCGCCGGACAGGACGAACAAATCGTGAAAGGTGGCGACCTGTTTTCGAAAGCGGCGCGCCGGCAACCGCTGGTTCAGGCCGTGAAACAAATCCGCCCGGCGGTCGCCCCAGATGTCACTCAGGAAGCGGCGCTGAACGCGAGGCGGGGCGGATTCTTTGCGGACTTTCAGGTAGCGGCGCGATCGATAGAACCAGTCGAAGCCGGCATTCGGAAGCGCAACCGCAAGACCGTTGAGGATCTCGCGCGAATAGACGCCAATGCCGGACAGAGCTTTGCCGAAGGAATAGGTCGCGTCCAGTGCGATACGCAAACCAGATGCTAACTCATCATCTGGTATTCCTTCAGCTTGCGGTAAAGCGTGGTGCGGCCGATGCCGAGCAGGGATGCGGCTTCCGTGCGGTCGCCTTTGGTGAAGACGAGCGCGTGCTGAATGGCGCGGCGCTCCACTTCATACAGCGGAACCACGCAGCCATCGCTGCCCATTACCGCCGTGGTCAACGGCATCATGGTGGTAGTGGCCGCCGGACGGGCGAAAGCGGTGCTGCGGCCCATTCCATCCGTGCCCGCGATGGCCACGGACGCGACGCCGGACTTGGCGCGCATGTGGTAAGCGACCGAGGTCGGCAGATCGATGAACTGCAGCAGGTTGCCGTCCGCCATCGCGATCATGCGGTCGATGCAGTTCTTGAGTTCGCGGATATTGCCCGGCCACGGGTAATCCATCATCGCCTCCATGGCCTCGTGGGTAATGGTGTAGCGGCGGTCCGCGGTTTCGAGAAACCGCTCGATCAGGAGCGGGATGTCTTCTTTGCGCTCACGCAAAGGCGGCAGCGTGAGGCGGATGACGTTGAGCCGGTAGAACAGATCTTCGCGGAATCTTCCGGCGGCCACTTCCTTCTGCAGATCGCGATGCGTGGCGGCGATGATGCGCACATCCACTCGCACGCGCTGCGTGGAGCCGACGGCGCGGAACTCGCGTTCCTGCAGCACCCGCAGCAGCTTCACCTGGAGATCGAGCGGCAGATCCCCGATCTCGTCGAAGAACGCGGTGCCGCCGTTCGCCACTTCCATCAGTCCGCGTTTGGCTTCGCCGGCGCCGGTGAAAGCGCCGCGGGTGTGGCCGAAAAGCTCGCTTTCCATCAGCGGTCCCACAAGAGAACCGCAATCGATGGGCACGAACTGGCCGCGCGGGCACTCGTTGTACAGCGCGCGCGCCGCCACTTCCTTGCCCGTTCCGCTCTCGCCGAGGATCAGGACGGGAGTGCGTTTATCCGCCAGCTTTTCGAGCTGGCTGCGAATTTGAACGATTCGTGGTGAACGGCCCACGAAACCGGTGGGGAGTTCTTCGGCCATTTGTCTCAATCCGAAACAATAGTGCCGGAACGGGATATATTTCTCCCGAACGGTGATTGATATTTCTTATCGTTCCCCCCATTTCAACTTTTGGCGGAGGACGTCGAAATAGGTCTTTTCCGGCGGCCGGATCAGGAGCACGTCGAAGTCGCCCATGGAGCATTCCACGGCGTCGGAGGTTTCGAGCGGACTGCCAACCTGGCCATCCACGGTGAGATACGCTTCTTCGCCGCGCGCCCGGCTGATCACCTTCACGGACATCTCGGACGGAATGATGAGCGGGCGGTTGGTGAGGGTATGGGGGCAGATGGGCGTGAGGCAAATCGCGTTCACCGTGGGATAAATGATGGGGCCGCCGGCCGAAAGCGAGTAAGCGGTGGAGCCGGTGGGCGTGGAAATAATCAGGCCATCGGCCTTGTATTCACAGACGAAACTGCCGCCGGCGTAGGCTTCCAGATCGACGATGCGGGCGATGGAGGATTTGGCGATGACGACATCGTTCAACGCCTGGTATTCGGCGACTTTCGCATCTTCGCGGATCAGCGCCACGCGCAACATGCGGCGGCGCGTAATTTCATGGCTGCCTGCGAGCGCGCGCTCGAGCTCGGGATAGAGATCTTCCGTGGTGATGGAGGTGAGAAAGCCGAGGCCGCCCAGATTGACGGCAAGCAGCGGGATGGACCGGCTGCCGACGGCGCGCGCGGCCGAGAGCAGCGTGCCATCGCCGCCCAGCACGATTCCGAGATCGCAGCCATCGGCGACGTGAGCGCGGTCGAGCCCGACCAGCATGCCCGCATACCGCGCGGTTTCGTTGTCGAGCCGAACTTCGATCTGGCGCGCCGCGAGCCATTTCAGCAGCTCCGGGACGAGTTTGGCGGCGCGGGGCGCATTCGGTTTGGCGAAGATCGCGACGGATTTAACGAAAAGCATGGAGCAGAAATTCCTTGTTCCCTTCGGCGCCGGTGATCGGGCTATCCATTATCGCTGTCCGGAAGCCGAGCGGCGCCACAGAGGCGCGAACTTTTTCGCAGGCGGCGGACCATACGGCAGGGTCGCGCACGATGCCGCCTTTGCCCACCAGCTCCCGGCCGGCTTCGAACTGCGGCTTCACAAGAATCACCATCTGTCCTTCGGGTTTCAGCACGGACACCATGGCCGGAATGATCAGGGTGGCGGAGATGAAGCTGGCGTCGCAGGCCGCGAAGTCGACGGATTCGCCGAGCGCGGAGGGTTCGAGATAGCGCGCATTGACGCCTTCGTGCAGAATCACGCGCGGATCGTTGCGGAGTTTCCAGTCGAGTTGTCCGTGGCCCACGTCGATGGCATGAACGCGGGCGGCTCCCGCCTGCAGCAGGCAATCGGTGAAGCCGCCGGTGGAGGCGCCGAAATCCGCGCAGACCAGTCCGTGAACGCTGATATCGAAGTCCCCGAGAGCGGCTTCGAGTTTGAGACCGCCGCGGCTGACATACTTCGGACGCGAAAGCACTTCGACGCGCGCATCGCCGGCGATCGTCTGCCCGGACTTCAATGCCTTCTGGCCGTTGACGAGGACCTCGCCGGCCATGATCAGCGCCTGAGCCTTTTCCCGGGTTTCGGCGGCGCCGTGCTCGACCATCCAGAGGTCAAGCCGCTGCTTTGGCATAAGGTCACGATTTGCGATCGACGATGAGATCGGCGATTTGATGAAGGCGCGCGGCGCGCGGGCCGAACGGCGCGAGCGCGTCGTGAGCTTTGGCGCATTCCTCGATCGCCATCTCGCGCGAGCGGGCGAGACCGTAGACGGCGGGGAAGGTGATCTTGCCCTGCGCCGCATCCTTGCCGGCGGTTTTGCCGAGCGCTTCGGAGGATTCCTCCACGTCGAGCACGTCGTCGACAATCTGGAACGCGAGGCCCACATGTTCGCCGTAACGGGAGAGCGCTTCGGCCTCGGATTCGTTCGCGCCCGCGCAGATGGCCCCCATGCGCACGCTGGCGCGAAGCAGAGCGCCCGTCTTGGCGCGATGGATACGGTCGAGCAGTTCCGCGTCGGGCTTCTGGCGCTCGCTCTCGATATCGGTCACCTGGCCGCCGATCATGCCGTCCACGGTGCCGGAAGCGAACGAAAGCTCGCGAATGAGCCGGACGGTTCGCGCCGCGTCCAGATCTTCGATCACGGCGAGCGTCTGAATCGCGAGAGTGAAGAGCGAATCCCCCGCGAGGATCGCCATCGCGTCGCCGAAGACTTTGTGGCAGGTCAGTTTGCCGCGCCGGTAATCGTCGTTGTCCAGAGCCGGAAGATCGTCGTGGATGAGCGAGTAAGTGTGGATCATCTCGAGCGAACACGCGGCATTCATGGCGCCGGGCGCATGGTCACTTACAGCGGCGGCGGCCTGGAGACACAGAATGGGCCGGATACGCTTGCCGCCCGCGAACAGGCTGTAGCGCATGGCCTTGTGAATGGTAACCGGCTCGGTGGATTCGGCTGGGGTGAAGCGATCGAGCGCGGCGTCGATGAGCGCCTGCTGCCCGGAAAGAAACGCCCGGAGGTCCGTCATTTCTCGGGACGAAACGGCTCGGGTTGATATGTGCCCTCCTTGCGGATCAGCATTTCGACTTTGGTTTCGGCGTCTTCCAGCTGTTTGCGGCATGTCTCGCTCAACTGCATGCCGCGCGAGAAAAGATCGAGCGATTGATCGAGAGGCAAGTCGCCCGCTTCGAGCTGCCGGACTACCTTTTCGAGCTCTTCGAGGCAGGTCTCGAAACTTGCGACAGTGCGAGTTTCCTCGGCCATTCGCCCATCTTAGCGCGGGGAATCAGATGGAGCGCGGTGAACAGCCGGGGTAGCGCAGACTCTGCACTGTGATGCTTGACACCGCCGCATTAAGAGAAATAAAATGCGCTGTTAACGGGGGTGTAAGTGCGAGTCTTTCAACGCCTTGCGGGCGCCTTGTGCGCGCTCGTCTTATTGCATCCGGCAGCGTTCGCGCAGGCCGTAAATGCCACCATTCTGGGAACAGTAACGGACGCGAGCGGCGCGGTTGTCGCCAACGCGAAGGTCACCGTCACCCAACAGGGAACTCAGGCAGTTCGGACCGGCTCCACGAACGGGAGTGGCAATTACACTTTTCCGGATGTGACTCCGGGAACTTATTCGGTGGCGGTAGAGGCTACAGGGTTCAAGCGCGAAGTTCGCCAGGGTATCTCCGTTGAGGTGAACACAAGCCAGCGCGTCGACCTGCAGCTGCAGCCGGGCAACGTAAGTGAGTCCGTCGAAGTGACGGCGGCGGCGCCGGCGCTGCAAACCGACCGCGCGGACATCAGCAGCAACATCAGCACGGTGCAGACGGCGAATCTTCCGCTCGGCACGAACCGCAATTTCCAGAATCTTCTCAATCTGGTGCCAGGCACGACGCGGGCAACGTTCCAGCATTCGCAGTTCTTCAACGCATCGAGTTCGCTGCAGACGGAAGTGAACGGGCAGATGCGCATGGGCAACAACTACCAGATCGAAGGCATCGACGACAACGAGCGCACAGGGCTGCTGCAGATTCTGGTGCCGCCGATCGAGGCGATCCAGACCGT
>DAIDJK010000257.1 GCA_027450225.1 Bryobacterales bacterium
GGCGTCGCGCGGTCCAACGACGGCTTCACCACCACGGACCTTTCGGTGGCTTCGTTCGGCAATCTCCGGAACGTCACCATGGTCACGCGCTGGGATTACGTCTGGATTAAATGCCCGTTCGACCACGTCACCGTTGCAGCCGCCGTGGCCGACGTCGCGCTCTCGCCTGCCTGTGTTTCGAATGCACTAGCCGTGCTCGGCCCCGGTTTCCCTGCTCCAATCTGGCTGGAGAATGCCCTGGAGTTTCTGGATTCGCCGGGCGAGTGGTATTTCGACGCCGCGGCGGGCGATCTTTATTACATGCCGCGTCCCGGCGAAGATCTCACCACGGCGGATGTCGAGATCCCTCTGGTTGAAAAGCTCGTCAGCGTGATGGGGCAGGCGGGCAATCCGGTCCGTAACCTGGCCTTTTCCGGTCTCACATTCGAATACGCCACCTGGTTCGCGGGCCCCGATAATGCCGGTCCGGGTACCGCGAACGGCTTCGCCTCGAACGATCAGGACGAGTACTTCTTCAATTTCAATCACGCCCCGGCGCCGGGCAATGTGGACGTGGAGTTTTCCTCCGGCGTGAGCTTCACCGGCAACACGTTCGCTCATCTGGGAGGCACCGCGCTCACGGAGATGTACGGCGACAGCGGCAACTCCATCACCGGCAACTCCATCACGGATATCTCCGCCAACGGGATCGTGGTCGGGCATTCGGGCATCTGGCAGGTCAACCCCGGCGCCTCCGTCTGGTACGTGAACAACATGATGGTGAACGACAACTATGTGGCTTACGTCAATCAGGACTATCCATCCGGCGCCGCGATCATCGTGCCGCACGGCGCGAACGTATCCGTGCTGCACAACGAAGTCGCCTACGTGCCGTTCATGGGCATCGAAGCCGGGTTCGGACTCGGCACGAACGATCCGTCCTATTCGAAGAACATCCTGATCGAGAACAACAATATCCACCACTTCATGCAATTGAATCTGGATGGCGGCGGCATCTATGTCCAGGACGTGATTCCCGGCGGCGAAGTCGCCTGGAACGTGGTTCACGATTCGAGCGAGCCCGGCAAAACCTTCAGCCCGGCGATCTACCTTGATCTCGGCAACCGCTATGTGGAAGTGCACGACAACGTCACCGAAAACAACGCCGTCTCTTACTTCCAGAACCTGACGCACGATACGCTGCTCGACTTTCTCTGCTACGGTCCGGCTCCGCTCGGAGTGCCCACGCAGTACGGAGCCATGCGATGCAGCGGCGATAACTCCGTGCACGATAACTGGTTTGAGGCGAACATGGACGCCTTTGGCCAGAACATCTCCGTTCTGCTGCAGGCCTGCACCGATGCCCGGTGCGCTTCCTATTGGGATTACGGCCAGTTGAGCACGCTGCCCGCGAAGGTCTCCTGGACCAATAATTCAGCGCAAATGCCTGTCGGGGCGCCGGTGGAACTTGTCAGCGGCGCGGGGCTGGAAAAGCAGTGGCAGGTCCTCGCCACCGCGGCGGCCGCGCGCGGCGCGACAGCGGAAGCGGCCGGCGCCTGCCGCAGCGCCTTCTGATCGCCTCATGCGGCGCGCGCCAGAAAACGCCGGTCGAGCGCGTCCGCTCGCCGGCGGCCCGGCAGCGGCTCACGTTCCACGCGCCGGTACGCCATCTCGATCCAGGGCCCCGTCAAGGCGCCGGAGCGCATCGTGGTCTCGATGCTCCATCGCGCCGCCCGATCGCTTGAACTGCACTCCGCCGTGCGGATCTCGCGCGTGACTTCGGGAAATGGCATGGTCACGAGTTCGGAATCGAAGCCGTTCGCGAACTCGAATCCGGATTTCCGGGCTATGCTGCTCACGTGCTCTTCGGTGTAGCCGTGCAGGTAGGGGAAGCCGAGCAGATTGTTCCAGGCGAGCTGACTCCGGTTCCGGCGGCGAGCGGCCATATAAAAACGTCCGTTCGGAACCCGGATAACCAGCAAGCCGTCGGGCCGGAGCAGTTTGCGAACGGCTGCCAGCGCCGGAGCCGGTTCAGTCATCTGCTCGAAGCAATTCCACATGAAAACGGCGTCAAACGAGCGGCCGGGAAGGCGCGTATCTTCCGCCATCTCCCGGCGGACCTTGAATCCGTGCGCGCGGGCGAAATCCGATGTATCCGCGCCCACGTCGAGGCCGATCGCCGTCCAGTTCCATTCCTCGGCCACCTGGAGAAAGGCGCCCAGATGGCTGCCGATTTCGAGCACGTCCGCATGCGGGCGAAGCAGATCGCGGAAACCGGGCGCCTTGTTGCGAAACGCGCTCACATAGCGCGGCAGAAGCTGCCGCATCACGTCGGGGTCGTTCGGATCTTCGCTGTAGGAATCGGTAGAGCGGATACGCCGTTCGGCGCGAACGAGCAAGCCGCATCCGTCGCAGGCGTGGAGCGGCGCCGCAAAGCCGTGCATGAAGTCGGTCAAGTCTTTTGCTTCGCCTGCCGAGGGTTTGCGCCGCAGGTGATGCAGCACGAAGCGCTCCCGCTCGCGTATCTCACGCGCGATGGCGCGTGACGAAACAGCGGGCTTGAAAGCGGCGCTTCCGCAGACGGGACAGATCACCCGTTAACTGATGCAACAAGTGGTCCAAACCGTCATGCAGCGGCGGCCACGGCGCGGCCGCCGTGCGCGAACATGCGAAATACCCGGTTGCGGACAAAGTCCGTATGGGCTTCGGTCAATCGCGAGAAAACATAACCGCTCAGAAAGGCCACCAGGCTGATGCCCGCTGCCCCGGCCAGCATGGCCGCGGAGGGTTGCCAGTAGCCCGATCCGATGGAGGCGCGAACCAGATATACCACCGGCAGGTGCACGGCGTACACGCTGTAGGAACACTTCGACAGGCTCTTCGAGATGCTCTGGTAGGCGCGCGGCGGCTGCGCTGTCCGCGCCGCCTTGACAATAAAAAACAGCCAGAGCGCGAAACTGAAGCCGACTGCCGGATCGGCCCATAGGTCGGGAATGCGGTGTGCGCGGGACGCGCCAAGCGCGCCGACAAACACCAGCGCGGAAACCGCTCCGCCCGCCAGCAGCAACCAGCGGCCCACGCGCGGCGCGGGAATGAAATGAAGCGCCACGCCGAGCATCCAAATCCCGAAACCGATTCGGATCGACCCGCTCGTGTAGAAGAAGATCCCGCAGACTCCGGCAAAGAGAAGAGCTTTGCGCATGGCGGAGAACCGGGGAACGAACAGCAGCGCGATCATCGGAAACAGCAGGTAGTACCAGAACTCATTGGCCAGACTCCACAGCGGCGAATCGGTTCCGAATGCGGGTACAAGAATGTCCTGCTGGAAGAACAGGTTACCCAGGAATATCGGCAGCGAATCACGCCCATGCGGGCTGGTGAAGTGCGGAATCGGCAGATCGAAGAACGTATGGCCGCCGGGCATTTGCATCGATACCTGATCGATCGCCGCCGTCAGCAGCAGCGCGGGAATCAGAACCACGTAGAGGCGCGTCAGCCGGTTCACCAGATAGCTCCGCCAGGACCAGCGCTCGAGCGTACTCAAAACACTCCCGCCGATGAAGAATCCGCTGAGGACGAAGAACACCATCACGGCTTCATGCCCCAGACCCGTCAGTGCGTAGATCATCCGCAGCAGCCATGAAGGGTGCGGCAGGTCTTTGTAGTCGATGAAGAAGAGTCCGCGGACGTGCCCGGTGAGAACGAAAAGCGCCGCCAGTCCGCGAATCATGTCCAGATGCGCGGAAGCGCGAGCGCCCAGCGCTCTCGGTCGAAGCGGCGGAAAACGGTTCACGATGTCCGATTATTTACGCCGACCAGCTGCTCTTCCAAGCAGAATCCTGATCGCCGGGTAACAGGTACCAGAGCGCTATTCATGATTTGGCCCTCGCGGGAACCAGTAATGGAACCAGCGCCCATTATAATTCGGATTCCGCATGAAATCGCTTTCGATCTGTCACGCGGGCGGCGATCGCGCACGAGCCACGGAACTCGCCTGCTTCATGGAACTGAACTTCAGATTCGAAGTCGCCTTCGATGAAGTGCGCACCGCACCCGGTGACGACATTCTTTGCGCCACGGAGCGGGCGCTCGCGGCGAACTTCGCCATCGTGCTGCTCTCGCCCGATTCGCTTCCCGTTCCGCTGCGGCGCGAACAGTGGGAGCGGGCGTTTGTCAAAGCGCCTGCCGAATACGAAACTCCGATCGCATTCGCGCTGCTCCGCGAATGCGCCTTTCCCGAACTGCTGCGGCGTGGCGCGAATTTCTTTCCCGCCGAAGATAACTTCCTCGGCTGCATGCGCCGGCTGAAACGCTGGATTCTTGCGATCGAACGCGGCGAAACGGCATCCGCCGTCAAACGCGCCCCGGCCGATTCGGACACGCCCCACGCCGCGTGGCGCGAGGTGGTCGACCGGCCGGGAACGCTCGACCATGCGGCCGCCGAACTGGCCGCGCTTCTGGTTCATGAGTGCCGCGACGATTTCGAGAAGGTGCTGCGAATTCGCGCCGCAGGCCGGCCGCTCGAAGTAATTCTGGGCGATCTTGGACGGGCGCTCGGTCTTCACCTCCGCGGGCCGCTCGAAGAAGACCGCCGGGCGATCGAATGGAGCGTCATGAACCGCCGCCTGCTGCTGGTGTTCGACAACCCGGCGGACGAACTGAAAGATTGCCTGCGATTCGGCGGAAAGTGTTCCGTCGTGATGACGACAGTCGAGCCGGCCGCGGCCGCGGAAGTCCGGCCCGAGCAGGTGACGATCGAAAACATCGGAAATGCCATCGAATACGCGCTTCGCCTGATGCCCGGCGATCGCGATGCGGGGGGCAAACTCGCCCGGCGCATCGTGAGCGTGCTTTCCGATCACGGCAATTTCGCCGAAGCGGCGCTGCTGCTCGATGCGGTGTTGCGGCAAGTCCCGCAACGCGCCGAATGGGCCCGCCGCGAACTCGACTGGATACACGAGCAATGGGGCGATTCGGTGGAAGTTCCGATGCCGCCGCTCCCCAATGCAATGCAGATGGACCTTTTTGGGGACAGTGGCCGGATGGGAGATGAGACATGGATGGCAGCCTGAACGGATTCAGAGTCATTGTGATTGGCGCTTCGAGTGGTATGGGCCGCGAAAGCGCCATTCTTTTCGCGCGCGAAGGAGCGCGCGTGATCGCCGCGGCCCGGCGTGAAGAAAGGCTGCGTCAGTTGCAGGAGCAGGTTTCAGCCGAAGGCCGGGAACTGGCCACCTTTACAGCCGATACGCGCGATCCCGATGCGATGATCGCGCTCGCCGGGGCCGCGAAAGAGCGGTTCGGAGGCGTTGACATTCTGGTGTACGCCACCGGAACCAATACGCCCGACCGCGCGCTCACGCGTCTGAATGCCGACGTCTGGAACGATCTGATCTCGGTGAATCTCACGGGCGCTTATCACGCGGCGAACGCCATCCTGCCCGCCATGCGGGAGCAGAAGTCCGGACTCATGATTTTCGTTTCGTCCATGTCCGCATACATCCCGGATGTTTCCGGCGCGGCTTATCAGGCGTCCAAGCGCGGTCTGCACGGGCTGGCGCACGCCATCCGCCATGAGGAGCGCGCGAACGGCATCCGGACCACAGTGGTTGCGCCCGGTTTCACCGACACGGAGATCATGCGGCACCGGCCCGTGCAACCGAGCCGGGAGCAACTGGACAAGGCGCTGCGTCCGGAAGATGTGGCGCAGATGATTCTGGCGATCGCCAAGCTGCCCTCGCGGGTTCACGTGCCGGAAGTGCAGATGCAGCCGGCCGACAACTGAGCTACATTTTCCCGCCGAGGCCATGCTCGGCGAGAAACTTCCAGACGGCGGAGTAGACCTCGACGTTCTGATCCGGCGGGAAATTACCGTGGTGGCCGCCTTCCACGGTGAACAGCCGGTTCGGTACGCCCGCCTTGTCCAGCGCTTCATGCAGGTTCACGCTTTGCTGGTAGGGAACGGTGGGATCGGCGTTGCCGTGAATCATGAGAACGGGCGGAAGGCCGGGGCGAACGTACTGCATCGGCGAGACGCGGCGCGCCACCTCATCGCGATTCGGCAGACTGCCCAGCCACTGGACGGCATAGGTCTTCATATTCTCGCCGCTCAGAAGGTCGTTCACGTCCGTTATGCCGTACCAGTCGACGATCGCCGCCACTTTCGGCAGCGGATGACCGGCGCATTCGCGATCGAGCCCCGCGGATTCCGGGATCATGCCGGTGGTGAGCGAAAGGTGGCCGCCCGCCGAATCGCCCGAAACCACAATCCGGTTCGGGTCGATGTGATGTTCAGCGGCATGCACGCCGACCCATTTGAGCGCGCAGAGGCAGTCTTCCACCGCTGCCGGGGCGAGCGAAACGCGGGCCAGCCGGTATTCCACGTTCACCACGTTCCAGCCCTGTTCGAGATAAGGCAACAGCTTGTTGAGAACAGCCTCTTTGGTTCCCCCGGTCCAGCCGCCGCCGTGAATGAATACGAGAACAGGCAGGGGCGATGTGGCGTCCTTGCGCTCGTAGAGGTCGAGTCTGGCTTCATAGTTGTTCTCGACCGCATAGGTGATGTTGGCCTGAACGCTATAGCGATTGGCGAACTTTGCCACCCAGTCCGAGGTTTGAGCGGACGCAAGTGTTCCGGCAACAAGAATCAGCGCGAGGCGCAGGACCCGGTTCATAGTCCACTCATTCTATACGGCCCGGTGTGGCGATAACATTGGCGGCTTCATCCCGGTGCAATGCCGGGTGCTTTCAGCCCCGGGATCGTCGACCCGGCAAGGGTGTCGCGCGGAGTAAGCGATTCACAGTACGCGTACCAACACGAAGTACTTATGCACCTTGTGCGGGCTTCGCTGGTGAGAGACAATCCTCTAACAAGTGCGCATGCTCACGGAAGTGTGTGTGCCGAACCAAAGACATAAGGAGATTGCGGGTTATGAGAAAGACCGCCATGTACGTTGCGGGGGTGATAGCCCTCGCATCGGTACCCGAATTTGCGCAGGCTGCCCAGATCGCGCAGATTCAAGGCTATTACGACGTTGACGCTTACGATACCCCAAGTCTGTCGATACAGAACACCAGCGCCTATGCGTTTACGAACGTGAGCATCATGCTCACAGGCTACCAGGGCGTCAACAACGGCAAGACCGCTTCGGAATCCCTGCCGGATATTGCCGCCAATTCGAATCTTGAATTAATATGGGGCTCCGGCTGCAATGGCACCGGGCCGTGCGCCGGCGCGAATACGACAACGATAAGTACCACGAGCCGCACGATTACGGGGGACTCGACTCTGTTCTCGTACGATTACGACGATTCGGCGCCGGGAACCGGGCCGTGCCCGCCCAGCCCCATCAACGGCGGCCTTTGCGGCCAACCCGGAAACTTCTATGTGACCTTGACGGCCACCTGGAACGGCAAGTCCGTTTATTCGCAGTTCGGCCCGGACAATACAATTACCCCCGGCAATGCGGCAGGTACCTATGTGGCATTTCTGGGTCTGACTCCCAGCGGCCTCGCCGAAGATCCCACCTACGATTCACATAGCGCCGGCGGACCCAACGGCGTTCTGGCGTATATCTATGAGGGCACGCCGCCCGCAGTTCCAGAACCAAGCTTTCTGTATGCGATTGGCGGAGTCGGGGCGGCGATGGCGTTCGCGGCACGGCGCCGTGTTCTCGCTTCCAGACAATAACGTTTTCGGGCAAACTCCCTGATGGCAATCCGGAATTCCTTCCGGATTGCCTTTTTTATCTGCCACCGCGGTTCTCCGGCATCATCTGTGACAAGCCTTCGATCATCTGGCGCTCTTCGGGCGAATAGTGGCTCCAGAAATCCGGTGAGTTCAGCCGCGCGCGGCGCGCGCCTTCGGGCATGGCGTTCAGCCGGTCGAGTTCGGCTTTCACGGTTTCCCGGCGCAGGGGCGGCAGTTGCTGGAATTGCCAGAGGGAGCGCCGGATCTGGTTCTGTTTCTGCTGCGGAAGGTTATTGAAGCGCTCGAGCTGGCTGCGCAGCCGCGCGCGCTCGGCGGGCGGAACCGAATCGAGCATCCGCAACTTCTGCTCCAGTTCCTGGCGGCGGGCGGGCGGCAGATTCCGGAGCGCTTTGGCGCGTTCCTGCGGGCTCATGTTCTCGAGACGTTCGAGCGCGCGCTCTCCCGCAGCTCCGCCCGGCTCTGACTGCGGCGGCCGATTTGCCTTTCCACCGTTCCTGGGCGGGCGGGCTGGCGCGGATTTGGGAGGCGGCGGAGCGGGAGCGGAGTTTTTCTTCCCCGCGGCGAGAAGAACAGGCAGAAGGCAGGCGACCAGGAGAACGCGCGCGATCACATCGTGTTCGCCTGCGGACGATCGGAAAGCGCGTCGTCGAACCCGCGCAGAAGCTGTATGTCGTCGAGAGCGCGTTCGGCCTGCTCCGCCTCAACCACAGACACGCCCGGGGCGGGAACCTGCGGGCTGGCGTGCGGCCGTTCCATCCACAGGCCCGCGAGCATCATGGCCGCGGCGGCGGCCACCGGTATCGCCGGGAACAGGCGTCGCGTCCACCGGACCGGTTGAGCCGCGTCGATTTTGGACCACAGCCGGCGGTTGAAATCGAGCGACACGGGCGGCGAATCCCAGGTATCGAGCGCCTCCGAGATGGCCGAGTATCCAGGGACCCTCTCCGCGCAGAAATCACAGGTTTCGATGTGGCGGCCAAGGTCCGCTGCGCGCGCAGGCGCGAGCCGGCCGCTTGCGTAGTCCACCAGCAGCGCGGGATCGGCCGGACACTTCATCGCACACCTCTCGACATATGGCTGAGCCTGCTCCGGAGCGTTTCGTATGCGCGGAACAGGAGGCTTTTCACCGCCGATTCCGAACATCCGAGAACGCTTGCGATTTGAGAATACTCCATTTCCTCGTACTTGTGCATCAATACGGCCGCACGCTGCTTGTCCGGCAGTCCGGCGATGGCGCAGCGAATCTCGCCGAGTCTCGATTGATACACCATGGATTGCTCCACCGAAGGGGATGCGTCGGCATACTGCCGCGCGGGAGCATCGTCCCGGCGATCGTCATCGAGGGGGTCGCAGGAGCGCTCGTTCCTACGGTCGCGCAACCAGTTGAGAGCCAGGTGCGTGGCGATGCGGAACATCCATGTAGTGAATCTGGCCGTCGCTTCATACGACGCCCGCGAGCGGTAAACCCGAAGGAACACCTCCTGCGCCAGTTCCTCGGCGACTGCCTGGTTGTGCACCATCCGGAACAGGAAGTGAATCATGGCCCGGTAGTGCTTTTCTACCAGATAGTTAAAGCCGGATTCATCTCCCGCGGCCACGCGCAGCATGATGGCTGCGTCGCTGGACTCGTCCGCGCCGTAATCAGGGATGCGGTGCGGGTCCGATCTTGTATCCAACTGTCGGGCCGCCCTTGCTCCCAGTACCGGGTTGTCCAGGACTAGGGTCGCCATATCTTCTGGAACCCCGGTGTCGCCGGAAGGTTGCGCTGCCGGAACGGTTTCCGGGACGGAATTCTCGCTGTTGGCAGCGTTGCGGGTCTGTGCCTGGCCGGCAACGTCTTCAGGGCGGTTGCCGGTGTGCGAGGACGCCATGGCGAGTCCGGGGCCAGTGGAGCTGGTGGAGCTGTCCTTACCGGGGCTGACCCTATCCATACCGCCAATTCCGGTAATGGAGCGCAACATAGACTCGCCGTCGGTGACGGGATCAGCAGCGTCGCGGGTCGGTCGGCTTGTCCAGCGCATGGTCGTCGTGCGGGGATTCGGACCCGACCGTCAGGGCTGGCGGCAGGGGTTGGCCGTAAAGCCTCGCTGGTGTTACTCTAACCTACGGGATGCCCCTTTTGGCGCGACTTCTGCCAACCCTCTGAGGGGGCGCTTAACTCAGCGGTAGAGTGCCACCTTCACACGGTGGAAGTCGCAGGTTCGAATCCTGCAGCGCCCACCATAAAATCCTTAAAAATGAATAGTTTGGCACCGTGAGGCGGAACAAGTCTGCGTGTACGGCCTTTGTGCTGCGGCTGCCCCCATGTTTTGACAGGCGCACTACCTGCCCCTCTGTGGTCTGGGGCACAGGCCATGAAGTGCAAAGTGGATGTCCTTTAGCGCCTGTCTTCCGGCTCCCATGCCCATGGCTGGAGGGGAGCGTTGGAGTTGGGGCGGGGCGCTGCAGCCGGCGGAGTGGTGATGCGCGCAAGATTCTGCTGCAGCTCGGCATAGGACCGACGCACGTCGTCGGGCATGGTCTGCATCTGGGCATTGGCGTCCGCCAGAATCTCTTCGACAATCTCAGGATGTTGCTTGGCTACGTCATAGCTTTCGCCCGGACCGGAGGCCAGATTGTACAACTCGGGATGTTGCAGCCAGTAGCTGGTGTGCCCCGAGGTGCGGTCGCCGATATACATTTCGCCGTCAAGCTGCGCCATGCGCAGCTTCCAGTCTCCCTTTCGCGCACAATGCAGGTCGGCTCCGTCGTGACTCAGCGGCGTGAAATATAGGAGTGCCTTGCGCGGCAGTTCGCTCTGCTGCCCGAAGAGGAGGGCGGAGATGTCAATTCCGTCGAGCGGGTTGGGCGATGGCGCCAAGCCGCAGAGCGAGACGAGCGTCGGCAGAACGTCGAGGCTCGAGGCCCATGCGTGCGAAACGTGCCCGGGTCGAAGACCTGAGGGCCAATGCGCGATGAGAGGCACGCGGAATCCGCCTTCAAATGTAGACATCTTTCTTCCGCGCAGATTGGCGGCGCTGCCCTGGTACCACGGCCCGTGGTCGCTGGTGAAGAGCAGGAGCGTATCTTGCAGCAGGCCTT
>DAIDJK010000258.1 GCA_027450225.1 Bryobacterales bacterium
TGGTTCATTCCCTCAACGATCTCGGCGTCCGCGTCCTCATGATCACGGGCGATGCGCTCCCCACCGCCCAAACCGTCGCCACGCAAACCGGAATCACCGGCGCAGCCACTTCTGCCGACGTTCTGCGCGATGGCAACCTGCAAGCCGCCGCCAGCTCCAACGTCTTCGCCGCCGCCTACCCCGAGGACAAATTCCGCCTCGTGAAAGCGCTCCAGGCGACGGGCCATGTCACCGGCATGACGGGCGATGGCGTGAACGACGCTCCCGCTCTGCGGCAGGCCGAAGTCGGCGTCGCGGTGGCCAACGCCACCGATGTCGCGCGCGCCGCCGCCAGCATCGTCCTCACCGATTCCGGTCTTTCCGGGATCGTCGCCGCCGTGGAATCGAGCCGCCGCATCTACCAGCGGATGCTCACCTACACCCTGAACAAGATCATCAAGACGCTCGAGATTGCGTTCTTTCTCTCGATCGGCGTGCTCACCGCGCGCATTCTCGTCACCACGCCCGTCCTGATCGTTCTGCTTCTCTTCACCAACGATTTCGTCACCATGTCGATCGCCACCGACAACGTGTCTTTTTCGAGAAAACCGGACCGCTGGCGCATCCGCTTGCTCATCCTCACCGCCGCGCCGCTCGCCGGGCTGGAACTGCTGTTCAGCCTCGCCGTCCTCTTCATCGCCATGGGACCGGCGCGCCTGCCCATCGCACAGGTGCAGACCACGGTGTTTCTCACTCTCGTCTTCACCGGACAGGCGACGGTTTACATGGTCCGCGAGCGCGGCCATTTCTGGAAATCGCGCCCCAGCCCGTGGATGCTCTGGAGTTCAACGGCAGACATTGCCGCCGTCAGTCTGCTGGCCGTTTTCGGAATCCTGATGACCCCGGTACCGGCGCTCATCCCGGCTGTCCTTCTGCTGGCGACCGCGATCTATCTCGTGCTCGCCGATTTCGCGAAGATCCGCATTTTTCGCCGCGTCGGCGGCGCCTGAACGCCTTCAGGCCTGAATGGTTTCGAGCTTCTGCCGGTAATACGATTCCATCTCCGAATTCGCCGCCAGAATCGATTCCGCCGCGCGCTCCACATCCGCCCACTTCGCGCCCGGAATCGCGATATACATCTCCTCGTCGGGTAATCCCGTGAACGTCCGGTTGCCCTTGCAGCCGAACGAAAGCGCCGAAGCGCCCGACCCCATCGCCAGCGGCAGCACCGCGCAGCCGGGCCGTCCGAGCGTCTGCGCCAGCGCGTTTCCCGCTCCGGCGCGCAGAGCGGCTTCGTAGAGAATCATGGCCGCATACGGCTTTGCCGCGATCACCACCACATCCGGCGTAAATCGCGCCTGCTCCACCGGCGCGTACGCAATCACCTTCGGCGTCTTCGGCAGAACCGGAATGCCGGGCACTTCGGCCATTTGAAGATAACCTTTGCCCACCATGAAACCGATCGTGTCCTCAAGCACCGCCCCGCGGTCCGCCGGAATCTGAATCGCATGCGTATAGGCGCCCACCGCGCAGTTGTAATGGTCCGAAGGCTCGGTGTAAAACGCCCCGCCGTCCATCGCCGCGCGCCAGAACGTGCATCCGGCCGGAACCGCGCCGTCCCATTTGCCAATACCATCCGGCGCTTCATCCAGAAACGCGATCGCGATGGGCGGCTTCGAAAGCCCCAGCTTCTGCTGTATGTCAGTCATTTACGAAATCCTGAGTAGTCTTTGTAAGCTTCGAGCGCGTTGTAAACGATGGGGCAGTACGTCGCCCGGTCGATGAACTGCCACATGCGGCTCGCAATCGACCCCGCGCCGCGCACCAGATGCGGGAAATTGCGGCAGGTGTCCGGGCGGTCTTCATAGATCGTACAGTCGTTGCCGTCGAGAAACACGCAGCCGTGTCCGGTGCGCCGCAGAATCACGCCCTCTTCGCCTTCCGCCGTGTATTCGGCCAGAAACTGCGCCCGGCTCAATCCCATCGCGCGCGCCAGTTTCTCGATGTCGCGCTCGCTCAGATTTGTTTCCGCCACCTTGCAGCAGTTGGCGCACGCGCGGCAATCGATCTGGTCTTCGATTTCCTCGCCCATGCGGCGGAACCGGCGCTCATTCACGTCGTGCGTCTTCATGAAGCGCCGGAACCGTTCGTTCTCCGCCAGCTTCTTCTCGCCGAGCCGTTTGATCTGAACCAGATCCGTAATCACCAGGCTCCAGAGTAGCGGACCTGCGTGGCAGCACGCTCCCGCTCTGCGCCAGACCACGCACTTTGCCGCCCGAAACCCCGAAAACATGGGAAATAAGCGTGGCTTCCGCGTTGCCATATCCACTGCCAGGAGGCGCCGGATGACTAAACTTTCCGCCACGCTGTTCGCCCTGCTCGCAGCCGGACCGATTCTGGCCGGGCAGACGGACCACTCGATGCGCATGTACGATGCCGCCAATGAAGTGAAGATCACGGCAACCGTCGATTCGATTACCGAGGTTTCCTCAGGCATGATGGCCGGCATCCACCTGACGCTGCGCACGGCAGACCAGACGAAGGACGCCCTGCTCGGGCCCGAGAAGTTTCTCACCGAAAAGGGTTTCAGCTTCGTTCGCGGCGAGACGGTCGATGTTACCGGCTCCTCCATGACCATGGGCGGCATGACCACGCTGATCGTACGGGAAATCGCGAAGGGCGGCAGGACACTCGTTCTCCGCGACAAGGAAGGCGCTCCCGCATGGCAGCCCAAAGAATCCGACCAGTCGGCCATGAACTGTTGCGACCGCATGAAAAACATGAATCATCAGCACTGAACGCAGGCACTCGAAACGAAAAAGGGGAAAGAGCAGATGAAGACCATAACCGGCGTTTTTCCATCGATGACGGAAGCCCGCGACGCCGCACGGGCGCTCCGGAAACTGGGTATCGCGGATGAGGAGATCATCATCGCGAAGGATCACGACAACCCGAACCGGTTCCTTCCCACGCAGCGCAACATGTCCGCTGCCGGGGCCTCCGGCTGGGGCTGGCTTTTCGCCGGCTTCATGCCGGTCATCATTCATCAGAAAACGGCGCTCGCCAGCGGCCTGGTGGGCGGAGCGGTCGGCTGCGGGCTGGGCCTGATTCTCGGCGCCGTTTCGCGAGCCATTCCGCTCACGCTCATTGCCAACGTGAATCCCATCGTCGCCGTTATCCCGTTCGCCGCGTTCTGCGGCTTCGGCGGCGCCCTGGCCGCTTACGTTTACGCGCTGGGCGTCTCCCATGAGGCCGCCGCGGTTTGCGCGGAAGCCGACCGGGAACATGCCGTCGTGGTTGCGGTCCATGTAAGTGAACCGGTCGAAAACAAAGCGCTCGCCACCATGGAGAGCCTCAAGGCCGCGAAACTTCGCGACGAACAGAATCCCTATCGCGCCACGGACTGGAACGGCGAGCCGATCGACGAGCACACCTATCCATCCGACAGCGAATATCGTTCCTTCCACGCACACGCCTGATCTTTCGGGGGCGCGGGCTCCTTCCCTCGGCCCGCGCGGGTTGCGATCGCACCGGGATCGGCTTGCGAGAATGAGCTTCAGCGCACAACATGCCTGTCAGCTCGCAAGCCGATCCGGCGATCGCGAAATGGGATAAATCCTTCTTCGGCCATCCCCGCGGCCTCTCCACATGCTTCTTCACGGAGATGTGGGAGCGCTTCAGCTTTTACGGGATGCGCACCATCCTCCTCTTCTACATGACCCGCGCCGCCACCCAGGGCGGCCTCGGCTTTCCCGACCGCAAAGCGGGCGCGATCTACGGCATCTATATGTCGCTCGTGTATCTGGTGACGGTACCGGGCGGCTGGGTGGCGGACCGCATTCTTGGCCAGCGGAATTCCGTCTTCTGGGGCGGCGTCATCATCGCGCTCGGCCATTTCTCGATGGCCTTCCCCACGCTCCTCACCTTTTTCCTCGGGCTTGGCCTCATCATCTGCGGCACGGGAATGCTGAAGCCGAACGTCAGCACCCTCGTCGGCGGCCTCTATCCCGAACAGGACGCCCGCCGCGACGCCGGCTTTTCCATCTTCTACGTGGGCATCAACATCGGCGCCCTGCTCTCCCCCATCGTCTGCGACTGGCTGGGCGAGAACATCGGCTGGCATTACGGCTTCGCGGCGGCCGGCTTCGGCATGGTGATCGGCCTCGTCCAGTACTCGGCGGGACGGCGCTTTCTGGGCGATTCCGGTGACCTGCGCGAGCGGGCGCCGTCCGACGTTCGGGCCTTCCGGAAATCGGCGGTCATCGCCATCGCAGCGCTCGCCGTGCTCGGCGCGCTTGGCTGGAAATTTGCCGACTACATCAGCGTCACCGCCATCAACAATTGCTTCGGCGTGGCGCTCGGCGCGCTCGTCGTGGGCATGTTCTGGTGGCTGCTGACCACGCCCGGATACACTCCGCTCGAACGGCGCCGGTTCCTCGCCATTCTGGTTCTCTTCATCGCCTCCTGCATGTTCTGGTTCGCCTATGAGCAGGCCGGCTCCACGCTCAACCTCTTCGCCGAACGCAATACCAATCTGAAAGCCTGGAATTCTCCGCTCTGGGGCGCATTTCTGCCCGGCTATTTCCAGGCCGTGAATCCGATTCTGCTCATCATCCTGGCCCCCGTAATCGGCTGGATCTGGGTCAAGCTCGGGCCGAACGATCTTTCGAGTCCCACCAAGTTCGCGCTCGGCCTGTTCTTCGTCGGCGCCGGATTCGCCATCCTCGTGCCCGTCGCCGGCGGCGGTCTGGCCAGCCCCTGGTGGCTCGCCATCACGTATCTGCTGCACACCATCGGCGAGCTTTGCCTCAGCCCGGTCGGCCTCAGCGCCACCACCAAACTCGCGCCCGCGCGCATCGCCAGCCTCATGATGGGCCTCTGGTTCCTGTCCATCTCCGTCGGCGATTACATGGGCGGATACGCCGCATCGCTTTACCAGACCATTCCGCTCCCCACGCTGTTCGGCGTGGTGGCGGCATTCTGTATCGCGGTCGGACTCGTGCTCGCCGGACTCATCCGTCCGATGAAGCGCCTCATGGGAGGAGTGAATTGACAGCAACCGACAAGCTTCCGCTGCATCAGGCGTGGCGCGCCGAATTTCCCGTCACTGCCCGGCTCACCTATCTGAATCACGCCGCCGTCGCGCCTCTCTCGCGACGCGCCGCCGAGGCCATGCAAAACCTCGCGCAGGATGCCCTCGAATTCGGCAGCCTCCATTACGATCGCTGGCTCGCCTGTTACGAAGGCCTCCGCGCCGCCGCCGCGCGCATGATCAACGCCGCCCCGCGCGAGATCGCCATCGTCAAGAACACCTCCGAGGGCATCGCCATGGTCGCCTCCGGCATCCGCTGGAGACCGGGCGACGCCATCGTCGCCTTCCGCGAGGAGTTCCCGGCCAATTTCTTCCCCTGGAAGCGCCTCGAAGACGCCGGCGTCGAAGTTCGCTGGCTCTCCATCTTCGACTCCCTCGATCGCGTCGATGAAGCCGCCAGAGGCGCCCGCATGCTGGCCGTCAGTTTCGTCCAATACCTCAGCGGCTACCGAATCGATCTCGAAAAATTCGGCGAAATCTGCGCCCGCCGCGGCTGCCTCTTCCTGGTCGACGCCATTCAGGGGCTCGGGGCGTTCCCCATCGACGTCGAGCGCGCCCGCATCGGCGCCCTATCGGCCGATGGCCACAAATGGCTGCTCGGCCCGGAAGGCTGCGGCGTCCTCTACGTGCGTCAGGAACTTCAGGACCAGATCGAGCCCGCCGAGTTCGGCTGGACGAACGTCGCCGGTTTCAACGATTACGCCTCGCGCGACATGGCCCTGCGGCGCGGTGCCGGGCGCTACGAGTGCGGAACTCTTAACACGATTGGTTGCTTCGGGTTGCGAGCCGCCTTTGAACTATTGCTTGAAGTCGGAGTCGCCAACGTTGCCGCCGATGTCCAGGCTCTCGGCGACCGCGTCTGGGATGGCGTTCGCGCACTCGGATTCGAGACCCTCGGCGAGCGTTCTTCCGCCACCGGCGCCGGTATCGTCAGCTTTCGAGGCCGCGGCCTTGAGGCGCATCTCATCGTGCGCCGCCTGAAGGACGCCGGTTTCATGGCCGCCCCGCGCCAGGGCTGGGTGCGGATTTCCCCGCATTTTTATGTCTCCCCCGCCGACATTGACCGTCTGCTCGCCGAACTCCGGAAAATATCCGGCGCCGTCTGAAACGCGCTACCCCTTGCTTTTGGTGGGGTGCCGGGCGGAAAATAGAACTAAGTGGTGTCCTGAAGCGCGCCGTCGCGCTCTTTCGCCCCCACGTTAAACAGGGCTCAGGACTGCCTGGTTTTGGTCATTTCATCCCTGGCGCGATTTTCGGTACGCGCCGGGGTTTTTTATTTCAGCGCGCCGGGGTTTTCATCTCAGAAAGCAAAGCCGTCAGACACGCCTGCTTTACCACCGTGCGCCCGCCCGTACAATGAAAGATTGTCTACAGTGTCGTCCGCGCCCTTCCCACCCTCGCCGCAGTCAGCCTCGCCGCTGAACGTCCGCCTCGATCAGTATGAAGGGCCGCTCGATCTTCTGCTCGACCTCATCCGCAAACAGCAGATCGACATCCGCGACATTCCCATCGCCACCATCACCTCCCAGTACCTCGGCTATCTCGAACAGGCGCGCGAAATGGATCTCGATATCGGCGCCGAATTCATCTTCATGGCCGCCACCCTCATCCACATCAAGTCGCGCCTGCTGCTGCCCACCGATCCGGAACTGAAGAAGGAAGGCGAAACCGAGGACGATCCGCGCGAAGAACTCGTCCAGCGTCTGCTCGAACACGAGCGCTTCAAGAACGCCGCCGAAATGCTCCAGCAGAAGCGCATGATCGAGGAGAACGTGTGGTCGAACCCGCAGATCAAACAATTCCTGTCCGACGACGACGATCCGGGGCTCTCGGTAGGCTTGTTCGATCTCGTGAAGGCGTTCGGCGAAGTGCTGGATCGCATCAAGACCCGTCCCACCTACGAAGTCGCCGAGGAGGAAGTTTCCGTCAGCGATATGGTGCAGCATGTGCGCTCGCTGCTCGCCGCCACCCTGAAGGACAAGCCGCTGTTCATCATCCAGGTGATGGAGAAGCAGCGCAGCCGCCGCGCCATGATCTGCCTCTTTCTCGCCGTGCTCGAAATGGTGAAAATGCAGGCCGTCGAGATTCTGCAGAAAGATATGTTCGGGGAGATCGCACTGGCGAAAGGCGAACGGTTCGAGCAGGCCGCGGTGCAGCCGGCGGCCGCCATCAAAGAGGATTACAAGTAGGAATGGAAGCAGAGAACCAGACAGCGGCCGCCGAACAGCCGAGCCCGCAATCCCCAGCCGAAACCGAACTGCAAAACACCGCAGATACCTCGCCGGACGAAGCAGCCGAAATCAAGCCGGACGATCCGGCTGCCCGCGCCCAGGCTATTGTGGACGCCGGTACCGCGGCGCTGGTGGACGGCATTTCGGATGAAGCCGGCGCATCGGGCGAGACATCCGGGGCGGCGCCGAACGATGCCGGCTCCCTTTCGGCCGACGACTTTCTGCCCCTCGAGCCCGAACACAACGCCACCCAGACCGAAGACGCGCGCCTCAAAGCCGTCATCGAGGCCATCATCTACGTCACCGACGAGCCTCTCAGTCTCGACCAGATGTGCGCGGCTCTCGAGCAGCCCAAAGAGCGCGTCGCCCCGCTTCTCGAACAGCTTGCCGCCGAATACGAGCAGCCCGACCGCGGCCTTTCCATCCGCGAAGTGGCCGGCGGATACAAACTTTCCACCAAACCCGAGCACCACGATGGCGTGCGCCGCTTCGTCAAGAATCTGAAGCCACCGCTCAAGCTCTCGCTGCCCGCTCTCGAAACTCTGGCCGTCATCGCCTACAAGCAGCCCATCACCGCGCCCGAGATCATGGAGATCCGCGGCGTCCAGGGCGCCGGCGTGCTGAAAACCCTTCTCGACCGCAAAGTCATCGCCACCGCCGGCCGCAAAAATGTGGTCGGCAAACCGATCCTCTATAAGACGACCCGCGAGTTTCTCGTGCAGTTCGGTCTCAAGGACCTGAGCGAACTCCCCACGCTCAAGGAATTCCAGGAAATCGGCCGCCTCGATACCGAGACCTCCGCCGCGCCGCCGCCGGACGAGGCCGAGGCCGCCGGACCAATCGAAACTCCGGAGCCCAACGCCCCGGCGGAAGACGATCCGGCCAGCGGCGAACCGCCCGTGGAAGATCCTCCCGCTTCACCCGATCAGCCTTCTTCGGAAGAACTCCAAACCACCTCCGGGCAGGTCGAATAAGTGCCCGAGGAGCGTCTGCAGAAAATCCTTTCGGCCGCCGGAGTCGCGTCCCGCCGCAAAGCCGAGCAGTTGATCGTCGAAGGCCGCGTCACCGTCAACGGCGCGGTCATCACCGAACTCGGTTCGAAGGCCGATATCGAGCGCGATCACATCAAGGTGGATGGCAAACTGCTCCATCAGCCGTCCCAGCGCGTCTATATCGCGCTCAACAAGCCCGACAGCGTCATGAGCACGGTCAGCGATCCGCAGCGCCGCACCACCGTCATCGATCTGCTCCGCGGCGTGCGCGAGCGCGTCTATCCCGTCGGCCGCCTCGATTATCACAGCGAGGGCCTGCTTCTGCTCACCAACGATGGCGAATTCGCCAACGCCATCACGTCCGCAAAAAGCCGCGTCCCGAAGACCTATCTCGTCAAGGCCACCGGCGCGCTCACCACGGAACAGGAAGAGGAATTCCGCCAGGGCATCCCGCTCAGCGGCAAACGCACCGCCCCCGCAGGCCTGCGCCTGGTTCGCAAAGGCGCCAATCCCTGGTACGAAGTCCGGCTCATCGAAGGCCGCAACCAGCAGATCCGCATCATGTTCAAGCATTTCGGACTGCTGGTCGAGAAGCTCCGCCGCATTCGCATCGGCTCGCTCGAACTCGGCAGCCTGAGAGCGGGCGAATCTCGCATGCTCGCGCCCGCCGAAGTCAGGAAGATGATGGCTCTGGCGCAAAACGGGCCGCCGCCGGACCACGCTTCCCGGAGCCGCGCCCCACACACGCGGAAGCGATAGTCCTCAGGGTTTCTTCTTCCGCAATCCCGTTCCCTGGCATTGCGGGCAGTTGCCTGTTCCGGCGCAATTGAAGCACTGCCCGCCGTTGCCCGTTCCCTTGCATTCCACGCAATCGCCCGAGCCGCCGCACACGTCGCACTTCACCCGGTCCTCGCCGCTCACATCCGGAATGGCGGGCATCAGGGTCTCTTCCCCGGCTGCATTCCCGGTATCTTCTTTAAAGGCATGTTCGGGCGGTAGCAAGCCGGGTTCCAGTTCCGTCATCCGCGCCTGCCGCGCCCGAGCCCAGGTTTCGAACATCGCCGGATCGTCCAGCCACACCAGCAGCCACTCCACCATCTCGGCTTTCCGCCGCCGCGTCGCTTGATCCGTCCGCGGATTGCGCGAGGCGAAGCGCGCCCGGTCCTTGGCCGCAATCACCTGCTTTCGCGCCAGCGCCCGCAGCTCCGGCGTGGCCCGGTAAACCTCCGCCAGTTCGGCGAGTGACCTTCCAAGTTCTTCGAACGTATGCTGCGCGACGCCGCGGAACGGCTGCTCCACCTCCGCGCCTGCCGCCGCCGCGGCCCTCACCAGAGCGCCTGCCCTCGCATCCGGAAACGCGGCACCCAGTTCCCGCCACTCCGTCGCCCCGACACGAGCCCACCGCCGGGCGGAAATGAATTCTCGAAGCGGGCTCATTTTCGCCATCGGACTTACGGTAATCCGGCTACAACCGTGTTGCCCGTCACGTTCATACGGAAAAATTTCGATGCAACAAAATTTCTTCCGCAATTACTATGTAGCAGGCCACAGCACTTACCGATTATCTGATGGGGGATGCAACGATGATCCAGCTTTTCGAACGCCTGCGCCACGCTTTTCAGCTCTTCGGCCGCCTCGTGGAAGGAACCATTGCGGCCAGCGGAACCGGTCATGCTCTGCTCGTCACCGGCGGTCCGGCAAGCTTCTCCGAACGCCCCCGGGCGTAAACTGGAACCGGGCTGAAGGGCCTCCCCGCCAGCCCGCCTTCGGCCGCCGGAAATTACCGAACGAACCCAACGCGGAACTTAACCCTTTTGGTTTGAGCCAGTTGCGAACTTTCTAAACCGGCTCCTGGCCCACGATTTCGATGCCGAAACCTTCGAGCGCCACAATCCGCCTCGGATGGTTCGTCAGCAGCCGGATGGTGTGCAGCCCGAGATCGGAAAGAATCTGCGCCCCAATGCCGACTTCATACTGCTGCGGAGCCCGCGCCACCCGCCGGTCGTGACCGGCCAGCCGCCCGTCTTCCACCCTGAGTCCCGGCGAACTGGCGTGCAGATATACCAGCACGCCCGCGCCTTCCTCCGCAATCCGCCGCATCGACTGCCGGACCAGCGTCTGGCAATCGCAGCGCGTCGAGCCGAAAAGGTTGCCGTAAGCGCAGTGCGTGTGCATCCGCACCAGCACGTTCTCGCGTCCGGCCACTTCTCCCCGCACCAGCGCCACATGCGATTCCGGACCCAGATCGCACGCATACACCACCGTCCGGAACTCGCCGAACTCTGTTTCGATGCAGCCTTCGCCCCAGCGGTGAACGCACTGCTCGTGCCGCAGCCGGTAACGGATCAGCTGCGCGACGGACGTCATCTTTAATTGATGCCGGGCGCAGAATTCCCGCAGTTGCGGCACCCGCGCCATCGTCCCGTCGTCGTTCATGATCTCGCAGATCACGCCCGAAGGGTTCAGGCCAGCCAGCCGCGCCAGATCCACCGACGCTTCCGTCTGCCCCGCCCGCACCAGCACCCCGCCTTCCCGCGAGCGCAGCGGAAAAATGTGGCCCGGGCGCGCCAGGTCCGACGGCCTTGTCTCCGGATCGATCGCCGCCAGAATCGTCCGCGTCCGGTCCGCCGCCGAGATCCCCGTCGTCACCCCGTCCCGCGCATCGATCGATTCGCAGAAAGCCGTCCCGAAATTCGACGTGTTGTGCGGCGACATCAGCGGCAGCCGCAGTTCGTCGCAGCGGCCCGGCGTCAGTGTCAGGCAGATCAGCCCGCGCCCGTAAGTCGCCATGAAGTTGATGATTTCCGGCGTTACTTTTTCCGCCGCAATCGTCAGATCGCCTTCATTCTCGCGGTCTTCGTCATCCACCACCACCAGCATGCGGCCCGCTCGAATCTCTTCAATAGCTTCAGGTATCGGGGCGAAAGGCATTCAGCGGTCCTGGAACTTTCAATATAACGTCGATTGATATACCCCATGCAATAATCGCCATCGATGGCGCGCGCCGCATTCCGGTATGTCATCCTCGCCCTGCTGTTTGCCGCGGCCTGTTTCCTGGAGGGCGGCGAGATCAGCAACCTCATCGGCCGCATCGCGCATCAGCGCGCCGCGCCTGTCGATCCGCTTCCCATCGCCACTGCCACCCGCACCGTCGCGTCCGGTCCGCTCGCCGGAGATCAGGTTCTCGCCATCGATGGAAAACCAGTTTCGTCCATGGACCAGATCGCCCGCCTGGTAAATGCCGCCGGCGCCGGAGGCGAACTCCGCGTTACGGTCATCGATCGCGCCGGCCGCGGCCGGGAGTTGTTGGTGCGCGTGCCGAGTCTTGCCGAACGCATCCGGCCAGGCGAAATCGCCCTCGAAGTCTGCACCGTCATCCTGATTCCCGTCGTAGCGATCGGCCTCGGTTTTGCGGCAGCACTCATCCGCCCGGCCGACCCCAACGCCTGGATCATGCTGGCGATGCTCCTCGGCTTCGCCGAAGTCTTCGAGGGCCGTGACTGGTGGGGGCCATTCCCGATTCTGGCGATGCTCTGGAGCGCCGTCTGGATGTCGCTGTTTGCCCCCATGGGCGCCTGGTTCGGGTTGCGGTTTCCGGAACGCTTCCGCTGGGATATCCGGCGGCCATGGATCAAGTTCGTGCTCATGGCCATAGCCGTGGCGCCGGGCCTTGTCTATTTCAGCCTGTGGATTCTCTGGCGCCGCGATATCAACGCCGCGCAGGTCTACCGCCTCCTGGCCGTGCGCAGCTACTTCGGATGGCTCGCCGCCGGCATGGTGGGAATCTCGGTCTTCTTCTGGTCGCTCAGCGTGAAGATCCGAACGGCGAAGGCGGCGGATTCGCGCCGCAGGCTCCGCATTCTCTCTCTCGGATCGACTGTCGCGCTCACGCCGGCGTTCTTCGTTGCGCTCTACGGAATGCTGCAGGGCCGGGATCCTTTCAGCGACGTGCCCTGGCTGGTCTCGGTGACCGCGACCATGCTGGTCGCCATCTTCCCTCTCACGCTCGCTTACGTGATCGTCGTCGAGCGCGCCATGGATCTGCGCTTCGTCATTCGCCGCGGCATTCAATACGCCGTCGCGCGCGGCGCCCTCTATCTGCTGCGCGCCGCCGCCATCGGCTACGGGTTTTACGCGGTGGCGAAGAACGCCGGACGGCCCGGTCACCAGGCGCTGCTCTTCACGCAGCTCGGCCTGCTCGCCGCCGCCACGGTCGTCATCGGACGCAGACGCGCCGCCGTCGCTTCACAATGGCTCGATCGCAAATTCTTCCGCGAAGCCTACGACGCCGAGAAAGTCCTCAGCGATCTCGCCGGTGAGGCCGGCCGCTTCATCGAAATCGGTCCACTGCTTGAAAAAGTCGCCACGCGCATCGGCGATACCCTCCATGTGCCCGATATCGTCATCCTGCTGCGCGAAGGCAGCGTGTTCCGCACCGCTTACACCACGCGGCCCGGCGAGCGGCTCGACCTTCCCGCATCGAGCGGCATCGTGAGAGCGCTCGGACAACGCCCGGAACCGCTGCGCGTCTGGTTCCGCGACGCCCCCGAATGGATTCGCGCGCTCGATGGCCGCGATCTCCAGACGCTCGACCTCATGCGCACGCAGCTCCTGCTGCCCGTCCCCGGCAAAGAAGCGCTGGCCGCAATCGTCAGCCTCGGGCCAAAGCTCTCCGAAGCTCCCTACTCCGCCATCGACCTCCGGCTCA
>DAIDJK010000259.1 GCA_027450225.1 Bryobacterales bacterium
CGCTGATGTGCCACTTCAGCCGGTGCATACAGAAGATCGATGGCGAAATCCGGTATTATCCGTGCCCGGTGATCTACGACGACGCGCGGTTCGAGCTGGGCCGGACGCTGGAGGCGTCTTTTCGGCGCGTTTATACAGCACACAAGACCTGCTATGACTATTGCCTGAAGGGGCGTGGCGGGACCTGCCGGACGAGGCCGGTATAATAGCGGCGCGCGCCCGCGTTTCGCCGGACGGGGCTATCCTGAATCGATGTATGCCGCGTTTCATGGCTCACGCACGCGGGTGTGACCCAAACACCGCCACGCCTCTAAAGTTTCCGCTTATGACCGCCGATGAGAAGACAGGCATACGATGAGATCTCCTGTTCCGCTGCCCGAGCAAACGAGCGCGATCTGGAGCCTGCCGCCGCTGATTCTGCATCCTTTCAGCGGCGGGGGCAGCACGGACGAGCTTCTGGACGGGTCCCAGGCCGCGCTGGCGTTGCAGGGACTGGCGCGCTCCGAGACGGCTGAGGCCGAACTGCGGCGGCGCGTGATCAATGGCCGGTATCAGGAAATCCGGATGCTGCTGTTTCTGGGAAAAGATCTTTTCCGGTGGCTGCAGCAGTGCGTGGATTTCGTGGAGCGGCTGGAGGATGCCGACGGACGGGTGAACGAGCAGAGCTTCGCCGCGCTGCTGGTGGAGGCGCCGCCGGAAAACGTGGCGAACAAACTGGAAAAGTGGGGCGTGACGGATCGCCGGGCGGTATTTTCACGCGCGATTGGGGTGCATAGCCTGTTTGAAATGCCTCCGGCGCGCGACGATCTCTCGCCCGTGTTTCTTCACAACTACCACCGATTCGCGGATCACGCGTATATCTGCTTCCAGCATCTGCGACCGTTCCGGCAGCTGGATTCGAAAACGTGCGCGTTCGAAATCTACGCTTCCGAAGAGTACGCCCGGCTGTTGTCCGACCAATGGGAACGCGGCTGAAACCGCTGTTATAATCCCGGTCATGACATTTCCGAAGATCCTGCTGGTCCGCCAGAATTTCCCCGACCGCGCGCTGCGCGATGTGCCCGGAACGGTGCGGGAGGAACTTGCGGGATCGGGAATCGGGGCGAATCTGAAGCCTGGATCGACGATCGCGATCGGAGTGGGCAGCCGCGGCATTACGAACATTGCGACGATCACGCGCGCGGTGGTCGATTACTGGAAATCGCGCGGAATGAAGCCTTTCATCTTTCCGGCGATGGGAAGCCATGGCGCTGCGACGGCCGAAGGCCAGGCCGACGTTCTCGCTCATTACGGGATTATCGAAGAGACGATGGGCTGCCCGATTCGCAGTTCGCTCGAAGTGATCTCGCTCGGGAAAACGCCTGAAGGGATAGAGACCTTTCTCGACAAATACGCTTCCCAAGCGGACGGCGTGATGATGGTAGCGCGCGTGAAGCAGCACACCGATTTCGCCGGCAAGATCGAGAGCGGGCTCTACAAGATGATGGCGATCGGGCTTGGGAAGTGGTCCGGCGCGAAGAATTATCACACGTGGGCATACAACATCGGGCTCGAGAATGTGATACGCTCGATCGGACGGCAGGTGCTGTCTTCGGGAAAAATCATCGGCGGCCTCGCGACGCTCGAAGATGCGTATCACAACACGGCGAAGATCGCGGCGGTGCGGGTGGAGGAGATGGAGGAGCGGGAAGAAGAGTTGCAGGCGCTGGTAAAGACCTGGGCGGCGACTTTCCCGTTCGATCTCGATGTGGTGATCCTCGACGAGATGGGCAAGAACATCTCCGGCGCCGGGATGGACACGAAAGTCATCAACCGCGGGGTTTTCGGGCAGTACAATCCGTGGCCGCACGTGCCGAAAGTGAATCGCATCTTTGTCCGCGATCTCAGCGCCGTGACTTACGGCAACGCGTCCGGCGTGGGGCTGGCGGATATGGTGACGGATCGGCTGGCCAGCAAGATCGACAACAACCCGACCTGGATCAATGCCCTGACCGCCTCGACTCCAGCGGCGGTGCGGCTGCCGATCCACTTCCCGACGGATCGTGAATGCCTCGAACGACTGCTGCCGACCGTGGGCAAGCACGACACGTTGAAGATCACGATCGGTTGGGCGCGCAATACCCTGGAACTTACGCCCATCGGCCTGAGCGAGAATCTTCGAAGCGAGATCGAAAAGAACCCGCTGCTGGAGATTATCGAAGAGGCGGCGGAGATGCCGTTCGATCAAGAGGGCAATCTCGTCGCAGCGTGGAAGCACTCCGCCGAGACGGTTGCGGCGCATTAATTAAAAGGGCAGGCTCAAGCCTGCCCCACCACTTACTTCTGCTCCTTCGCTTTCTGTTCTTGCAGGTAGTTTTCGTATTCGCCTTTGAGGTCAGCCGCGTGCGGAGCGGGGTAGATGTCGGTGGATTTGTATTTGTTCTCGTCGAACTTCTTCTTGGTCCACTCGTCGTGGATGTGGATGGTATCGGCTTCGTCGACGACGGATTTAACGACCTGAGGCGGAATGAAGTAGACGCCTTCGGTATCGCCAAAAACCACATCGCCCGGCATTACGGTGACCTTGCCGATCTGAATCGGCACGTTGATGCCCGCAACCATGTAGTTCTGCAGGAATGAAGGCACCGCTTCCCGGTAGTAGCCCGCGACGGGAATTTCACGGATGCCGTCAAGGTCGCGAATCTGGCCGTCGATCACGAAACCGGTTCCGGTGCGCTTCCAGATGTAATACGAGAGATTGTCGCCGATGATGCCGCCATCGATCGAGTGCGCATCAATTACGATCACGTCACCCGGCTGGAGCATATCGAGCGCGGACTGATGCGTCAGGTGCGGCCCTGGGCCGGGGATGGAACCGGTGTGGTCCACCTGAGCGACATCCTTGCGGATGGGCATGAGCTGAAGGGTAAAGGCGCGGCCGACCAGCTTCCTGTCGGGATGAACGATCTGCCAGTGGTCGGTGTACTGGGCGGGGAAACCGCGGCGTTCGATACCGAATACTTCCTCGGCGGAAAGGCCTTTCACCTTTTCGAGAATGGCGTCGGGGACCTTGGGCCGGCCGTCGGGGAAGCGGTCGAAGGGATTATCGGGAGTGTATTTGATCATCTCTTCGCGCGTCCATTTGAAAATCTGGGCGGCGGCGGGCTGGCTGAAGACTGGGCTTATGAGGGTCGCGGCGAGCGCGACGGCATGGAAACGTGTCATCGTCGATTGCTCCGAATGCGCTTACGATCATGTCACACGCTCTGGCGCGCGTTTGCGCCGGGCTGACGATCAGGCGCGCGCGAGTTTGACTTCGATCTGGCCGTCTTTGACGCGAACCTCATACCGGGGTTGAGAGTGAACGGCGGGTCCGTGGATCACGTCTCCCGTTGCGATGTCGAAGACGGAGCCGTGCCAGGGACACTCGACGCAATCGCCATCGAGCCTGCCCTCGGAAAGCGGGCCGCCTCGATGGGAGCAGGTATCCGAGATGGCGAAGATGCGATTGGTGCGGCGGAGGAGTAGAATTCGCGTTCCGCCGGTTTCTGCGCGGCGCATCTGTCCATCGGGCAGATCGGCTTCGGCCAGCACGGGCGTCCATTTTTCCGGCGGCTCGAGCTGATTCGACTGATCGACGCCGTCGCGGTATCTGTAGACCAGTTCGCCGCCGACCCATGCGGAAGCGAGCAGCACTGTCCAGCCCGCCACGCCAAGAGCCTGGCCGAGCGCGCGAGCGCGATTCCGGCGCGCGAAAAAAGAGCCTGTATAGAGGCCAACCACAACGGTGTTGAGCGCCGCGTGGACGAATCCGGCGCGCCGATCTTTTCCCTGTGTGTCTTTCCAGTCCGCCAGACCTGCCGCGGCGGTGGCGAGCGCACTCACAAGGCCGAGACCGACGGCGGCGTCGGCCACTTCGCGATGACGGCGGCCACCTCCGTACATGGATGCCAGATCGAGAACGAGCGCGGTCGTCCAGGCGCCGATAGGCAGGTCAGTGAGCACAGGGTGGAGCGGGTGTCCCAGCCAGACGCCGTTCAGCACATCCGTTACGCCGCGGCCCGCGCTCTCGAAGACCTTTGAGACGGCGCTCTGCACCGATCGCTCGGCGGGCTCGAGCCAGTTCTGGTGTTCGATCAGTTCGGTAAGCCGCTCGGCGGCCGAGTTCGACATGCCTCAATGCTGCCATCCGGGCGAGTACTCAGCGTGAGGAGCCAGTGTTCATTCGTACGAGTAAAGGAAGTCCTGTACCCGCAGAAACCATTCGGCGCCGATTTCCGGATACATGGCCGGTGTCCACGCGAGTACATTCAGTTCGGGCAGATGGTTCCGGAGAGAACGCGCGAGAAGCATGTCTTCGGCGCTGTTCCGCTGGGTGAAATCGCGGGCGCGCAACAGGCAGGCTGGAAACTCGGGATCGAGGCCGGCCAGATAGCGCCCGAGCTGGCGCTCGGCGGTGGCGGTGGAAGGGGAATCGAGCGGCGCAATATCTTCGCGCCTGAAACGCGTTCCGGAGGGAAGAATGGGCGCGGTGATGCGCACTTCCATTGGGGCGACGCGCCAGATGCCGGTCTTCAGAAGTACTTCGACGCGAACGCGGCGGGGCGGAGTATCGGCCGGCGCATGGATGTCGAGGAGATAACTGCGCGTATTCTCGCCGGGAAGCCGGTGGAGAAATTCGGGAATGGCGCCGAATGCGGGCGAGGAGATTCTGGTGAGCCAGTCGGGATAGTATTCTCCGCCGCAGTTGACGAAAGTCTCGCGGTACATGGTGAGATCGAGGATGCCCGGGGGATTGGACGTGAAGTAGAGCAGGTAATTGGTCTGCGGAGGCCCGGTGACGAGGACGCGCACGGAGAGATGACCGTTGCGCGGCACGGCGGGAGAAAGAATTTCGCGGGGGATGAGATCGCGGTCCGCGCGCACGGCGCGGCCGAACGGACTGAAGCGCTCGAACTCCGACACGATGCGAATATCCTGCGCGCGTATCGCAACAACGAACAGCAAGGCGGCGCAGAAGAGGCGGGCGTTCATCCGAGGGCAGCGCGAACGAGGGAGCCGAGCCGCATGTAATCGCCAAAGGCGGGGGACTTGCGGAAATGGCGCGTAAGCTGGCCGCTTTCACTGGCGCCGCGGGGGGCCTCAGCGGCCGTTATCACCACCACCGGAGTATCTCCGCGGCTCTTGCTGGCGCGCAACCGCCGGAGAATGTCATCGCCATCGAGGCGGGGCAGATGCATGTCGAGAAGCAGGAGATCCATCTGTATTCCCGGATTCGCTTCCAGCGCTTCGATGAACCGAATGGCCTGCTCGCCATCCTGCAGGACGGTCAATTCGCATTCGATTCCGGCTTCGCGGAGAGCCATGCGAACCAGCATCACGTCGGCGGCGTTGTCCTCAGCGAGAACGATGCGGAAAACCGGCCGCTCGAGATTTGGCGCGACGGCGGCGGCGCTCACTGGGGCGTGCTCCCGGCGACGATTTGCTTCAGCGTGGTTCCGAGGCGCAGAAATTCCTGGTAACTGGGCGGTTTGCGGAAGTAGCCCGCGCCAAGATCGGACGCGGTCTGGCGATCCGAGGGCGCATCGGAAGAAGTGATAATCAGCACCGGAACCGATTTGCAGCGTGTGGTGCTCCGGACGAAGCGCAGGACCTCAAAGCCATCCTTCTTCGGCAGGTTGAGATCGATGAGGATCAACATGGGACACGGAGCGTCCCGATCGTTTTCGGCGCGCCGGACAAACTCGATCGCCTGATCGCCATCAGCCACAACATGGAGTTCGAAGGGCAGATCCTCCTTCCGGATGGCCTCGCGCACGAGAAGAACGTCCGGGAAGTTATCTTCAGCCAGCAGCAGATGCCAGTTTTGCGGGGCCGCTCTGCTGCGGTCTGACGGGGATGGTGAAGTAGAAAGTCGCCCCGAGGCCAGGCTCGGATTCGACCCAGATTCTTCCTCCGTACCGTTCAATAACGCGCTGGCAGATCGCCAGACCAATGCCGGTGCCACTGTATTTCCGGTCGTGATGGAGCCGCTTGAATACACCAAAGATTCTCTCCCTATATTTTGGATCAATGCCGATGCCGTTGTCCTGTACCGAGAAGCGCCAGAAATCACCGGCGCGCAAGGCGGATATGTGAATCGCGGGCGGCGCGGCGGATCTGTATTTCACCGCGTTGGCCACGAGGTTTTGAAAAACCTGCTGAAGGTGGGCTTCGCCCATGTGCACTTCCGGCAGCGCATCCCAGGTCACAACGGCGGAGGACTCGCGGATGGCTTCAGAAAGATTGGACACAGCGTTACGGAGCGCGGCGGCGGAGTCGATGGTGGTTTCGGTCAGTTCCGCCATGCTGGCGCGGGTGTAGGCGAGAAGATCGTTGACCAGCACGGCCAGCCGTCTGCCGCCCTCGCGGATGAATTCGAGAAACTGCCGGCCGTCCTCATCGAGCTGGGCACTGTAGCGGTCGGCGACGATTTCGCTGTAAACGGCGACGTTCCGAATCGGCTCCTGAAGGTCGTGACTGGCCGAGTACGCGAACTGCTGGAGATCTTCGTTGGCGCGGCGCAAGTCGGCTTCCTTTTCCTTCTGTTCCTGAATTTCGGTATTCGAGCCGATCCACATCAGGATGCGGCCGCCTGAGTCCCGCATGGCGCGGGCGCGGCTCAGGTGCCACCGGTAGACGCCATCGGCGCGGCGGAAGCGGTGCTCGAGGTGGAACGGTTCGCCGGTCTCGACGGAATGGCGCCAGAGTCGGACATTCTCTTCGAGGTCGTCGGGGTGGATGAGCCGGGTCCAGCCCCAGTCGCGGATCTGTTCGAAGGTGAGGCCGGTGTATTCCATCCACTGCGCGTTGAAATAGTCGACGCTCCCGTCGGGGAGAGCGGTGAAGATTTTCTGGGGCATCGACTCGGCCATGAAGCGGACACGCTGCCGTTCGCGCTCGACGTCGCGCAGCGCCGTTTCCCGGTCCGCGATGGCGCGCTTGAGCTCGTTCTCGCGCTGCTCGATGCGGGTGAGCATGTCGTTGAAGCGGTCGGCGAGAAGTCCGAGTTCATCGTTGCCGACCTTACGGGCGCGGATGCCGTAATCGCCGGTTTCGGAGACCGACATGGCCGCTTCCACCAGGGCGGCGATGGGCGCGGACACCAGGGAGCGAAGACGGGAAGAAAGCGCGAAGGCAATGATGCCGGAGCCGAGGAGTACGGCGAGCACGAGGGAGCCGTAGAGCGCGATACGTTCGTCGATTTCTCCGAGGTCGTAGACGAAAACAAGCGTTCCAATGCGGCTTCCGCGAAGCACGACCGGTTCGGAAACGTAGAGGGCATCGCGGGACTCACGAATGCGTTCGCCCTGAGAAGGCGCGGGGCAGTTGAATCCCGGCGACCGCCGGTAAACGGCGAACTGCACGCCGGCGGCGTCGTATAGGCAGGCCCCCACAACGTGCACGCGGGAGTGCAGGGAGGCGAGCGTTTCCCCGGCGGCTTGTGGATCCTGAAAACTGAGCGCGGCGGTGCTGTTCTCGGCGACGATGCGGGCGAGCGCGGAAAGATCGCGGCGAAGAAATGCCTGGAAGAGGAGGGAATCGGCGAATACGATTGTGGACCCCGCCGCAACCAGAGCCACCGCGGTGGTGAGCATGGCGATCAGGAGCAGCTTTTGGCGAATCGGAAGATCGCGAAACGGGGTCATTGGTTATTTGCCGATCGCCTTTGCGACGCTCAGCATTCGCGAACTGAGCTTGAGGCCTGCGCTCTGAGCGGCGGAAAGATTGACGAGAAACCGGACGTGATTGTTGTCCAGCACGAAGCCGATTATGCCGCCATCATCGACGAATTTCTCCCCTTCACCGACAGTGAGTACGCCGGGCTGGAGAGCGGCGACGGCTTTTTTGGTTTCGGCCAGGGGCAGGTTCAGGTAAGCGAGCTGGCAAAGACCGTGGTCCGGAACCGTGGGCGCGCGGCGGACGGCAATTTTTCTGCCGTCGAGCGACTCTCCCTGAACGATGGTGTCCAGAAAACTCCCGAACGGATCGCCGCCGATGACGCAAATCGTGAGGGGCGACGAGGCGGCAGGAAATGCAGAAGCGGGCCACTCGGTGAATTTGGTGAAGTTGAGCAGAAAGGCCGCCTTCACCTGAGATTCGGTGGGGGCGGGCGGAGCCGCGCTGGACTGCAGGGCGGCGGCGGCGAACGCAAAAAGGAAGGCGACCGCGCCGGACAGCGGCCGCGCACGAGCGCGGGGGAGTTGTGCAGGAACTACCGCCATTCGAGGCTCAGATACCCACTGCGCACGATGCCGACGGGAGGTCCTGGATCGGCCGCGTATTCGATATGCCAGGGCTGAAACAGGTTGCTGCCGACGACGGAGAGGTCGAGATGTTCGGCGAAGCGCCAGGCGAAACGGACGTCCCCAGTGGAATACGCCGGCGCCTGGACCGCGGGAAGAGCGCTGACGTAGCGATAAAGGAGATCGAGCTGGAGCTTCTTCGTCATATCGAAGGACG
>DAIDJK010000260.1 GCA_027450225.1 Bryobacterales bacterium
TGCGTATAAATCGGATCGGCCGCGGCGAAAACGGGAAACATCGCGGCGGCGAACAACAACATGGAAAGCGGGGACCTCATCGGCATGGCTGGCAATCTCCTCGTTCTGAAAGCGAGATGCAGCGCCGGATTCCCTCACGCCGTGAACAGATTCCTCGGAACGTTTTCGCCGCTCATGCCCCCCGCCGCGATCCGGCCCGCGCGCAACACCAGCGCCAGCGCCGCCGAAAACCACCACAGCGCCTGCACCGCGGCAAAGGCAGTCACGCCTGCGGGCAATACCAGTTCTTTCAAAGTCGCGAAGCCCAGCACGAAAAACGTAGTCCCGAGTAACGCGGCCAGCCAGGCGAACGCTCGTGGAAGCAGCGTGGACCCGAGCAGGACAATCGACAGCGGCAGGAACAACGCCGGCGCCGCAACGAAGAAATAAAGGTGCTGGATGGCGTAACCGAACGTGTTGGCGATCCGTGGCATCTCCGCCGGAGATACGAACAACTGCCCGATATAGCAGGCGATCTCCATCAGGCTCGTCGTCATCAGCACCCCTGCGCCGAAAAGCGTCAGCAACCCCGCCGGTCGGCGCCCCGCGCCCGCCAGCGCCACCAGCGTCAGCGCAAAGGCGATGATCAGCGCCGGCCCTACCGCCTGCAGCCATGCGCCCAGCAGCACGGAGTTCCGGTCGGACAGCGCGTGGCGCAGGAACATCGAATCCGGAGCCGAAAGGGGCGGCCCGTTGTTGATGGCGAACGACGAGCCGATCATCATCACGCCCGCCATCCCCGCCATCCCGGCCAGAATGCATGTCCAGCGAGTCGGAATCCCCTCTTTCATCCGATCCCCAGGTTATCAACTACCCTGCAGGCATGCGGACCACGCCCGCGCCGCATTCCTCGCCGCGCCGCCCCCGCACAGAACCCGAATCCTATCCCCGCGTCCCGGCCGTAACTCCGCCTCAAATCTTCGAAACCGCGTCTGCCGCAATGCTCTTCAGCTTTGGCTCCGCGTCGCTGACTTGTAATCCGTACACGCGCACCAGAAGGTATTTGGCGCCCTTTCTTACCCACAAGCTGCAGAAGTTCGGGACGCCCGTAAAGATCGCTTCGTCACCAATGCCGGAGACCGGCTTGTTGGTCGCCACAGGCGACTTTTTCGCGCCCTCGAACATCTTCGCGGATTGCATCGAAACCGTCACCATCACTTTGGCGGGATCCGCGGCGTGCCAGCTGCACCCGTAATCTCCAATCGGAGAACCCGCCCCAACGTTCACTCCCAGAGCACTGCTTAGTTGTTTTTCGGTCAGCATGTTGCAGGGCGATGACTGGCTCCATCCGGCCTGCGGAGAGCAGAACAGGAGCGCCGCAAAGCCGAACAAAGGCAACGCGGCCACGTTTCGTCGAAGCATAGCGGTAAGCATACTCCAGATTGTGAGACAATCCTGCTGCCTGTTTCAAAGCTTTCGAACACGGCAGGTTACAAACTAACTACCCCTGAATCGGTATACGAATGTCGAAGCCATCGAAGCAGCCCGGCTCTGAAAAGCGCCTCGCCCCGGCCGGCGCCAGTCACCTGTCCGGGCGCACTGCGAAATTACAGGGTTCCTGTACAATCGAGCCGATGCCGTCATGCCGCGCCACCACTGCGTACCCTCGTGTTGCGCGTGAACCTGGCCGGTATCCGCCTGGCGGCCGGAACCTGAGGGGCATGCTGATTCTGCTGTGTCTGGCTAACTGGAATCTCCTGGCCCAGACCGCGACTTACGCAGGTTCGGCGGCGTGTCAAAGCTGCCATCCCGCCATTTACAGCCGATGGAGCAAAACGCGCATGGCGAACGTGGTGCGCGATCCGAAAACCCATCCGGACGCCATCATTCCAGATCTTTCCAAACCCGACCCTCTGGTGAAATTCACCAAAGACGATATCGCTTTCGTTTACGGCAGCAAGTGGAAGCAACGTTATTTTACGAAGCGCGGCGATGATTACTTCCCGCTGGACGCCCAGTGGGACGTGACGCATCGCGTCTGGCGGCCCTATCTGAGCGCTCCCGGCACGGATTGGTGGACCGCCTTTTACCCCAGTGACAACATGCAGCGGCCCACCGGCCCGCTTTGCGATGGTTGCCATTCGGTCAATTACAACATCCGGACAAAAGCCGTTACGGAATGGAATGTGGGTTGCGAAAAATGCCACGGCCCCGGCGCCGCCCACGTCGCCAGACCGTCACGGGAAAATATCGTCAATCCGGCGCGGCTCGATTATGTGCAGGCCGGCAACGTATGCCTTCAATGCCACTCGCAGGGAATGCCGCTCAATAACCCGATTGAAGGCAAATACTATGACTGGCCGGTTGGTTTCGAGGTCGGCAGGAACCTTCAGGACTACTGGAAACTCGAAGAGCATAAGCTCGGCGCTCAGTCATTCACCCACTTCGCCGATGGAACCGCGCACAAAAACCGCATGCAGGGGAACGATTTTGTTACCAGTCAGATGTACACGCATGGCGTCACCTGCTTCTGTTGCCACGATGTGCACGGTACGGAAAACAATGCTGACCTGCTGAAGCCGGCCAGCGTTCTTTGCCTCGATTGCCACGGTCCCAACTCGCCCAACGGGCCTCACGCGCCGACTATCGAAGCGCACACGCATCATCGGGCGGGAAGCAGCGGGAATGAGTGCGTCAGTTGTCACATGCCCAAAGTCGAACAGACCATCGCGGATATCAACGTCAGGGCCCACACGTTCAGATTCATCACCCCGGCTGCTACGGCAACTCTGAAAGTCCCGAACCCCTGCAGCGGATGCCACGCGAAGGAAGGCCCGCAATTCGTAACCAGCGCGCTGAAAAGCTGGTCCAATGTGTCGCCATGGCGCATGGCCCAGTAAGACCGCACCGTCTCAAAGCCGGTTGCGGCTCGCAAGCCCTCGTTTCTCGAATCACCTGGCTATCCACTACCCTGTAGGCATGCGGACCACGCCCGCCGCCACTCTGCTCCTGTGCGCGTGCGTCCTGTTCGCTGTTCCGCCGCCTGCCGGCGCCGCCCAGGCAGCCTGCCACTCCACCGTCACCGGGCGCCTCGACATTCTTCCGCTCACCAGCCGGATATTCGGCAACACCCGCAACCTTCGCGTCTGGCTTCCCCCAGGCTACGGCGACGCCGCGAACGCAGGCCGTAAATATCCCGTGTTGTACATGCTCGATGGTCAGGATCTCTTCGACCGCTGCACCGCATCGAACGGCGTCGAGTGGCGCGTCGATGAAATCCTGACGGCTTCCATTCAGCGCCGCTCCGTCACCCCCATCATCGTGGTCGGCATCGACAGTCTCGGCGACCAGCAGCGCATGCACGAGTACCTGCCCTGGCGCGACACCGTCGTCTTTCCCTCCATGCCCGAGCCGGCCGGAAACCAGTTTCCGGATTTCCTCGGCGCCGAGGTGCTTCCGCTCATCGCCGCGCATTATCGCGTGGAATCGGGCCCGCAACATACGGCTCTCGGCGGCGCTTCCTACGCGGCCATCGCCGTTCTGCACACCCTGATCGAGCGTCCGGACTGGTTCGGCCAGGGGATCGTCGAGAGCCCCGCGTTACAGGCCGGCAACGGCCAGTTGTTGCGCGACTCCGCATTCCTCGCCGCGGCGCCGCGCCGTCTCTTCCTCAGCATGGGGACGAATGAAGTCCCCGGCCAGACGGCTCTCGATTCCGGACTGGTCGCGATGTTTCAGGCGCTCGCGCGGAATCTCGATGCGGCCTACCTCGCGAAACCCGATCTCGAGAGCGTTGTCGATCCGGGCGGAACACACGATGAGAAATCCTGGTCGCGCATGTTCGAGCGCGCCGTCGTCTTTCTTTTCAAGCCGGTGACCGCGCTTCCAGCAAAATAACCCCCCGCCCGCCACCACATAGCCTCGCCGCGCGCCTCAATCCCCCGCCCTTCGTGGTACCCACAAATCGGTATACGAATGTCGAAATCATCGAAGCAGCCTGTTTCTGAAAAGCGTCTCGCGGCCAACCGGGAGAATGCAAAGAAGTCCACCGGCCCGCGCACACCGGAAGGCAAAGCGGCGTCCTCCCGCAACGCCGTCAAACACGGTTTCCGTTCGGCCACCTTCGCCGTCGTGCGTCTTGAAGAGTTCGACGAAGTCTCGAAGCTTAAAGCCGACGCTGTCTCTTGTTATTGTCCGGTCACCGCCGAAGAACTCGCCGCCGTCGAGCAGATCGCTCTCTGCCGTCATCAGATGTTCCGCGCCGCGCGTCTCGAAGCCGGTCTCTTCACTGATGCCATGAACCT
>DAIDJK010000261.1 GCA_027450225.1 Bryobacterales bacterium
GCGCATCCCCGTTCGCCGCCGCCGCGATCTTCTGAATCGCTTCCTCGCTTGCCTCTTTGCCGAGCGCTCCGAGCGCGCGCCGCGTCAGCGCCGCGATTTCTTCCTCGGTCAGCGCGCGCAGCATATATACCTTCGATCGCGATAGCAACGCCGCATTCACTTCGAACGAAGGATTCTCCGTCGTCGCGCCGATCAGGACGATGTCGCCGCGCTCCACATAGGGCAGAAACGCGTCCTGCTGAGCTTTGTTGAAGCGGTGAATCTCATCGACGAACAGGATCGTGCGGCGCCCGGCCCGGCGCAGCCGTTCGGCCTCCGCCATCACGGCCTTGATTTCCTTGATCCCGCTCAGCACCGCGCTGAAGGGAAGAAATTCGCTGCGCGTCATTCGGGCGATAATGCGCGCCAGCGTCGTTTTGCCCACGCCAGGCGGTCCCCACAGAATGATGGACGTCAGCTGATCGCGCTCGATCTGCCGCCGCAGCGGTTTACCGGGCCCGAGAATATGCTCCTGGCCCGCGTAGTCGTCGAGCGTCTCGGGGCGCATCTTTTCGGCCAGCGGGCGGTCCTGGCCACCCGGATCGGTTGCCCGAACGGAATCCGGCGCGGATTCGAGCGGACTCGCATCGAACAGGCTCACCGTCGAACGGCCTCGCGTTGCCTCTGCCGCCGCGCCTCATACAGCAGCACCGAAGCAGCCACAGCGGCGTTCAGCGATTCCACGCCCGTCGTCGGGATCGCGACATCCTCCGCGATTCCGTAGAGTTCGTTGCTGATTCCCCGCCCTTCGCTGCCAATCACCAGCGCGCATTTCTGCTCGAAATCGGCGTCGCCCGCAATCTGGCTTGACGCGCCGAACGGCATCGCCGCGAACACCCGCACCCGCCGCTGCTGCAGCGCCGCTTTGGCCAGCGCCGCGTCCACGCCCGAAACGAACGGCACGCGAAAAAGCGACCCCGCCGAGGCCCGCAGCGTCCGCGGATGATATGGGCTCGCCGTGCCCTTCATGAACAGAACTCCTGTCGCCCCAAACGCTTCCCCCGCGCGCACGATCGCCCCCGCGTTGCCCGGGTCCTGCAACGCATCGAGCACCACCACCAGGCTCTGCCCTCGAAACAACTGGTCGATTGACCACTCCGGCATGCGCACCAGCGCCATCACTCCCTGGCTGGTCTCGGTCGACGCCACGCTTTGGAACAGCCGGTCCGGCATCGCGGCCACGCGCGGCTCCCGCAGTCCGGATATGTGCCGCTCCACTGTGCCCCGAACCGATTCCGCCGCCAGAATCACCGGCGTGGCCACGTCGCTGCGCAGCGCTTCTTCAAGCAGGTGGAAACCTTCCGCGACGCATAGCCCCGTCTCGGTCATGGCTCCCGCCGCAATGGCCCGCCGCACCTCTTTCAGCAGTGGATTGGCCGCGCTCCGTATCGTCTCGATTCGCGCCATATTACTGAGCCGGCATACCTTACAATGTTGTCATCAGAATAACGCACCTCGGCCGGGTGGCCGTGCTCATCGGCCTCGCGCTGGCGACGTTTATCTTCGGCTACCTGCTCACTCTCTCCGTCCGAATCGACCGCCAAAGCACCCGCGATGAGGCCCGGCCGGCCGACGTGATCATCGTGATGGGCGCGGCCGAATACCGAGGTCATCCCTCGCCCGTCTACAAACTGCGCCTCGATCACGCCATTGAACTTTACGAGCGTCGCCTCGCCCCCTACCTCATGACCACCGGCGGCCCCGGCGGCGATCCCTCTTTTACCGAAGGCGGCGTTGGCCGCTCCTATCTCATCGATCGCGGCATTCCCGCCGAGTCCATCATTGTCGAGGACGAAGGCGATTCCACCGCTTCCTCGCTCACCGCCGCTTCCGAGATCCTGCGCCGCATGGATCTTCATTCGTGCATCATCGTCAGCGACGGCTATCACATCTTTCGCGTGAAGAAGATTCTCGAACAGGAAGGCTTCAAAGCCTGGGGCTCTCCGCGCGAACCCGGCGATACCGCGCCCATTAAATACTGGTGGCTTTGCCTCCGCCAGGCTTTCGGCTACGGCATGTGGAAAATCGGCCTGCGTGTCTGATGCGGCGCGATTTCTTTCCGATAAACCACGTGCTTCCTCAACCAGCTCCCCTCCGCCACGCGCGGATGCTCGAACTCCCCGATCTTCTCCATCCCGAGTTTCTCCATCACCCGGATCGACCGTCGATTTCCCACAGCCGTGAAGGAAAGCAATTCCTTCAGCCCCACCGTCTCAAACCCGTACCGCATGACAGCCTGAGCAGCCTCCGTCGCCAGCCCCTGGCCCCACCATCGCGCCGCCAGGCGCCAACCGATCTCCACGCAAGGCGTGAACCAGGCCTCGAACTTCGGCACAAAAAGCCCCACATACCCGATAAACTCGCCCGATTCCCGCATCTCCGCCGCCAGCAGCCCGAAACCATATTCCATAAACTGCGCCTCAATCCGGTCCATGAAGTCGTCGCTCTGCTCACGCGTCAGCGGCATGGGCAGGAACTCCATCACGCGCGGGTCGGCATTCATCTCGGCGAACGGTCCTCGGTCGCTCTCGCGCCATCTGCGCAGAATCAGCCGTTCTGTCTCAATCACGAAGCAAGAAATCGTTGGGCCTTCTCACGTATCGTTCGCGCCATCTCGTACGGATCGGCGTTCTGATACTTCGGATAAAACAACTCCACCGAGAGCGGTCCTGCATACCCCTTCGCGCGCAGGGCGTTCAGGATGCGCGCAATCGGCGTCACGCCCGTCCCCGGTATCTCCCGCGTGGTGTTGTCCAGCATCTCGCGCGGGATATCCGGCACGTCCTGGAAGTGCACATGATGGATCTCGCCCGCCCGTATCGTCTCCAGGTCCTCGAACTTGCTTAGCCCGGACCAGAAATGATAAAAGTCCAGCATCGGCCGCACGTTCGGATGCGCCGCCTGCCTCGTCAGCTTCAGCGATGTCGGCAGAGTCCCGATCAGCGTGGACGAACGCGTGAACTCCGGCATCAGCGTCATATTGAATTGCCGCGCGATATCTCCCGCCTCGTGCATGTGGTCGATCACCACTTTGTAATCGTCCATGGTGTACTTCTCCGTCGCGGTGCACGGCGTCACCATCCGGTCCACGCCCAGCGAAGCGGCCACCTCGCTGTTGTGCCGCAGCTGGTCCAGCAACTTCGTCCGGTCCGGCGCCGGCTCCCATAGTCCTCGCATTCCGCCATAGCTCACGGCCGTCAGACCCAGATCGCTCAGCAGCCGTTTCGCCGCCGCAAGACCATCCGTCCTGATGAACGGATCCACCTGCGGCGCAATCAACTCCACTTCCGTAATCCCCGCCCGCGAATACCCTTCGAGCGACTTCCGGTATCCCGCTGCCGCCGACGTCGTCTGATGCAGGCACAGCGTCATCTTCCCGGCCGGAGCCGCCCCCGCCGCCTGTAGAGCCACCGGCAAAATCATCACTTCACGGCGATTCAGCATCCCGCCACAATATCGCAACTCGCGCCGCGTCAGGTCTCGAATTCTTCAATCGAATAGGCGAGTACGTCCGCAATCCGCGCTTTGGTGATCACTCCGATCACATCCGCGGACCTTGCAACGCCCTCCTTCACCACCGGCCTGTTCAGCACCAGCCCCAGCGTCGCGCGCAGATCCTTCAACTCGCGCGCCACATCCCCCAGCGGCGCGGTTTGTCCGAAAGTAAGAAAGTCCGTCCGGCCGATGTCTTTCGCGGTGGCCTTCGATTCCTTTGCTATCGCCGCCGCCCGGTCCTGCGAAATAATCGACACCACCCGGTCTCCATCCGCCGCCAGATACCAGTTCACCTTCGGCTGCCCGTCATGGGCATCGAACACTTCTTTCGCGGGCTCGGATGCGGGCACAATCCGGAAACTCGGATCCAGCAGTTCGCTCGCCGGCCGCATGAAATGGATATTCGCTTCGAGCGCCTCCGGCACATAATGTCCGCGCAGCGCCAGTTTCTCCGTGTAGATGCTCCACTGCCATACCGCCCGCCGGACGCCGTAGCTGATCGCTACCGTCAGCGTCATGGGCACGATCACGCTGTAGTCCAGCGTCATCTCGAAGATCATCACGATGGCCGCCACCGCCGCTCCGGTCGATCCGCCCACCACGCCGGCCATCCCCGCCAGCGCGAACGCCGGAGCCCCGATCCCGAGCCCCGGAAACGCCGCATGCATCACCGCTCCGCACGCGCCGCCCATCGTCGCGCCCATGAACAGCGCCGGAGAGAACACGCCGCCCGACGCGCCAGACCCCAGAGTAAGTGAGGTCACCAGCAGCTTCAGGCCGAATAGAAACACAAGAAACCAGATACTCAGCCCGGACCCCGAAAGCACGTCCTGAATGGTGGCGTAACCAACCCCCTGCACATAGTAATGACCGGTCGTGGCCAGCATCGCGTAGATGATCAGGCCAACCGCCAGCATCCCGAGAATATGCTGCCGGTAATAACTTCCCCGAACAACCGAACGAAAGAACCACTCAAAGCCGTATAGCGACCGGATGAACAACGCTGAAACCAGGCCCGCCAGTACTCCCAGCGCGGCGTACGAAAGCAGCGCCCACGGGTCGGAAGCATGCATGGAAAACGTCTCGAGCGCCGGAACCATGAACGAGGGATGCGGGCCGAACGCCAGCCTCCCGATCCATGTCGCCGTAACCGTCGCAATCGTCACCGGGACCAGGGTCCGCGCACTCACCTCATGCAGCATCAGCTCCATCGCGAACAGCACGCCCCCTACGGGCGTATTGAATGTGGCCGCGATGCCTCCGCCCGCTCCGCCCGCGATGAGCGTGATCTTCTGCCACGCCGGAAGCCGCAGGATTTCACCCACAGTCGCCCCGAAAGACGACCCGATCTGAACAATCGGACCTTCTCTCCCCACCGATCCGCCTGTCCCGATCGAGATCGCCGACGCAATGGATTTCACCACCGCCACCACCGGCC
>DAIDJK010000262.1 GCA_027450225.1 Bryobacterales bacterium
GGAAGTTCGTCGCTCTGCGGTCCGGATTGCGGCGGGGATTGCGATTGCCCGTCCGGCCGGCGCAGCGTGGGCCGGTTCGACGCGCCGGGAGCGCCGCTCTGCTGCGCCGCGAGGCTGGCGCACAGCGCCAGAAAAGTCCACCAGCGTGACATAATTGAAGTATATTGTCCCCGCGGGAACCCGCACGCAATCTGCTCCGGGAAAAAGTCGCTCAACTGCCGCTCGGGCCTGGCGTGTATCTGTACAAGGACGCGGCGGGCAAGATCATCTACGTGGGCAAGGCGAAGAGCCTGCGCGCGCGGGTGCGCAGCTACTTCAACGAAGACCGGCTGGCGGAGCCGAAGACCGGCACGCTGATCTCGGAAGCGCGGGACGTCGATCACATCCTGGTCGACAACGAAAAAGAGGCGCTGGCGCTCGAGAACAACCTGATCAAGCAGTACAAGCCGCGCTTCAACGTGCTGCTGCGGGACGACAAGACCTATCCGTATATCAAGCTGACCGCTGAACGTTTTCCGCGGGTCTACGTGACGCGCCGGCTGAAGAAGGACGGGGCGAGTTACTTCGGGCCGTATTTGCCCGGCAATCTGGCGCACCGCACGGTTCACTTCATCCACCGGCATTTCCTGGTGCCGAGCTGCAAGGTGGATCTGAACCGGTATCATCCGAAGCCGTGCCTGCAGTACCACATTCACCGCTGCCTTGGACCGTGCGTGGAGGGCCTGACCACGCCGGAAGCGTACGCGGAAGCGGTGAAGCGCGTGCGGCTGTTCCTTGAAGGCAGGCATGCGGCGCTGGCGGGCGAACTGCGCGCGCGGATCGCGGAAGCGGCCGAAGAAGAGCGTTTCGAAGAAGCCGCATCGCTGCGCGATCTGCTGAGTACGGTGGAAGAGCTCGATCAGCGGCAGAAGATGGCCGCGGCTTCGGGCGATGACGTGGACATTTTCGGCTACTATGCCGAGCCGCCGCTGGTAGCCGTGAATCTTTTTCATCTGCGCAACGGCCAGATTGTGGACCGGCGCGAATTCTTCTGGGAAGACCAGCCGGAGTTCGAAGCGGCGGAATTCTTCTCCGCGCTGCTGCTGCAGATTTATCTGGAGCAGCAGTATGTGCCGGGCATTATTCACGTGCCGGTGGAATTCGAAGACCGCGAGGTGATGGAAGAACTGCTTTCGGAGAAGCGGCAGCGCAAGGTGGAGATTCACACGCCGCAGCGGGGGCAGAAGCGGGCCATGCTGAATCTGGCGCAGACCAATGCGAAGCACAGCTTCGATGCGCGGTTCCGGGTGCTGAAACCGTCGTCGAGCGCGATTCAGGAAGCGCTGCAGGACGCGCTGAATCTGCCGGAGGCGCCGAAGCGGATCGAATGCTTCGATATCTCGCATATCCAGGGCGCGGAGAAAGTGGCGAGCATGGTGGTGTGGGAAGAAGGCCGGATGAAGAAGGCGGACTATCGCAAATTCATCATCCGCACGGTGGAAGGCAACGACGATTTCGCGAGCATGCGCGAAGTGGTGACGCGGCGCTACTCGCGATTGCAGGAAGAAGGAACGGCGATGCCGGGACTGGTGCTGATCGATGGCGGTCTGGGCCAGCTGCACGCGGCGGCCGAAGCGCTGGAAGCGATCGGCATCATCAACCAGCCGCTGGCGTCGATCGCGAAGCGCGAGGAGATTATTTATGTGCTGGGGCAGGAGAATGAGCCGGTGGTACTTGACCGGTTCTCGCCGATTCTGCATCTGATCCAGTCGATCCGGGACGAAGCGCACCGGTTCGCGGTGACGTTCCATCGCACGCGCCGCAATGCGCGGACGCTGACATCGGAACTCGATCAGATTCCCGGGGTGGGCGAAGTCACGCGGCGGAAGCTGCTGAAGGAATTCGGCAGTTCGACGCTGGTACGGCAGGCGACGGAAGACGAGCTGGCGCGCCGCATTGGGCGCGCCGCCGCAAAGAAGGTTCGTGCATTCTACGAGAATGAGCAGCAGCCGGTAGGAGACTGACCGGCCCGGCCGTTATTGGTTGCTGGTTGCGCGGCTCTCGGCGCTGCGGCGCGCACGCATCTGCTGCCGCATCTGTTCCCAGGTCTGCTTCTGATCCGGTGTGAGCAGGGCCTCGATTTTTGCGTTGCCCGCCTGGCGAACCGCGCCGATCTTCGCCCGCCTGTCCTGCTGTGAAAGAGAGCTGTCCTTAAAGATGGCGCGCACCTGCGCCCGCTGATCTTCGATCACCGGCAGGAGTTCCTTCTGCTGGTCCGCGGTGAGGCCGAGCTTCTGCGTAAGCATCTCCACGCGATGCCGGGGATTGAAACGATGCGCGGCAGGCTGTCCGTTCTGCTGGTCCTGCGAATACGGAGCCGCTGCCACTACTCCAAGGCTTGCTACTGCTATAAGAGCGACCGAAAGTATGTTTTTCATGATCCTTAGTCCTTTCGGGAGTTTTTCTTACTCCCACTGTTATGGACGCCGGATCGGCTGGAACGCCTGTAAAGCTTTGTCGAGGCGACTTATCTGAGCCAGACCTGCACGGTGTTCGATGCGACTCCACCGACAGTCACGCTGACGTTCGTCAGACCGGGAGCGAGATCAGCCGGTACGGTGGCGTTGATCTGGAACGCGCCATCGATCAGGTCCGGCGCGCCGCCCGCATACTGAACGGCCGCGTTCTCATTACCGATACTTACGGTCACAGATCCGGCTATGTTGCCGTACGGCGCGGAAAGGTCGAGATAGCCATCGTAGAGCACGGTATCCATGGCGCCCGCGCCGGTTCCATACAAGGTGATGACCGAACCGCGGGCGGCAGGGTTGGCGGCGGAGTTGATGCTGGCGTCCTGATTGAGGATTGCGCCGGGACCTTTGCCGGTCTGGTCGGCGCTATAGAGCGCGGGAGCGGCGGGCGCGCAGGGCGCGTTGTAAACAGCGGACGGGATGCCGTCCACCCAGACCTGGATGGCTATTGTCGGGCTGGGACAATTCGCCTCGTATCGGGGAACCACCGCGTTGATTTGTCCTGGAGAGACGGCAAGCACGGGGACGGGATTCCCAGCGATGGTCACTTTCACGTTCCCTACGACGGGGCCGATGTAGTTATCCACCACGGAAGCCACCTGGGTAGCGGGCGCGAGATTCTGGCCGAAGATGGAAATCAGTTCCTGCGCCGCGATGGCTCCGCCGGCATAACTCGCCGAACTGACCACGCCATTGGCGCTGATCACGGGAGCCGCAGCCGGAAGTGAGCCGGAGAGTTTGCGAATGCGCGCGCTCGCCGAATCCAGCACGTACACGTTCCCATTCGCGTCACAGGCAACGCCGTTGATGCCGGAGAATTGGGCAGCCTGCGCGGGGCCGCCATCGCCGCTGTTGCCCTGCAGCATACCTACGAGACTCGCGCTCGAAGCAGTGAACTGAAACAGACTGGTTCCGACTCCGAAGTAAGTTGCGGCGCCGTTGAGACAGAGTGAGTTGACGAACTCCGGCGGGGTCCCGAATTTGTTCTTCCATGCGCCTCCGGATAACTCCCATCCCTGCTGATTGCCGGAACTTCCACCGAAGACGACATAGACGTTGCCGGAACTGTCCGTTGTGATGGCGTTTGCGCTACCCACGCCGCCGTTGATCCCAATCACCCCGATAACCGGTCCCGTAATCGCGACCGGCGCGCTGCCAGGCGTAAATTTCTCAATGCCGTTCCCTACCCCGAGCCACGCCGTTCCCGTTGAATCGGCCGCGAGCCCGTAAGCCGCTGTGTTCGCGAGCGTCTGGATATTGCCGTTCGCATCAAGCCACTCGAAGGCGCGATTGCCTGTTGAGATAAATACGTTGCCTCCGCCAGCGGCGATCTGGCTGGCGTACGGAAGGCTCGTCATAAGCGCCGGGCCTGCGGTTGCAGAGGAGCCACATATACCGGTTCCCGCCAGAGTCGCGAGCGTCCCGTCGGAATTGATCCTGCGGAGGCGGCAACTGTGGTCAAAGAAGATGATGCGGCCCGAATCGTCTGTCGCCATGGCGAGGGGGTAGATAATCGCCGATGCGGCCTGCGCGCCATCGGGGCTCGAGTAAGTTCCGCGCCCGGCGATCGCCTGCGCCGAACCGCCGGAAACCTTGAGGAGCGCGCCGCTCGTGTAATAGAGATTGGAAGAGGCATCCACGCCGATGGTGGACACTCCGAACGAGGCCAGATTCACGACTTGCGCGATGCCGCCGCCCGCCTGCACCTGGTAAATTCCCGCTGTCGACTGGTTTCCCGCATAGACGTAAACTGAGCCGGAAGGACTTACGGCAAGGCTGGACATCGATTGTCCGGTGGCAATGGTGGTGATGGCGCCGCCGGGAATGACGCGCCGAATGCTGTTCGATTCGCCGATGTAGAGGTTTCCCGCCGCATCGAGGGCGATGTCGTTCAATTCGCCGATGTGCGCGAGCGTGGCCGGCCCGTTGTCGCCATCATCGGGGAGGAAGGAAGCATACTGCGTCAGGAACGGCTGCTGTGCGCCCGCATAGAGACTGATCTTCCCATCCGGCGTGATCTTCCTCACGCGCGATTCGAAAGGCTCGCCCACATAGATATTTCCGCTGGCATCCACTGCAAGAGTCGACGCGAGGTCTACCGGAACCGACAGCGGATCTCCGTCGGTGGTGTAACTCGGCGGAAGGCCATTGCCGGCGATGGTAGTAACCGTTCCTCCAGACAGCTTTCGGACGCGGTACCAGTCCGAGAAATACAGATTTCCCTGGGTGTCCCGCGCCAGACCGCCGGGATGCAGATTCCGCGATAACGCGGGGCCGTCACCGTTATCGTTCGTGTAGCCGGTTCCCGCGAGTAAGTGCAGAATGCCATCCGGCGTGATGCTCCAGATGCGGTAATGAGACGTGAAATAGATGGTTCCATCGGGTCCGAAGATCATGTGGTCGTTGGGCGACTGGTGCGCCTGAATCGCGGGCAGGCCATCTTCGGAGCCGCCGCCGGCGACGGTACTGATCATGATCTGAGCCGGGGAAGAGAGAGTTACAAAAGCCAGGAGAAATCCGGTGGTGAGCAGCTTCAAAGTTGATCCCATGCGCGCGAGCGCGCAATCGCCAACTTAGTCGAAGGACGGGAAGGCGGTCAATTGGGCGGGTTTGTAGTCGCGTATGGGATCGTACCCGGCGGGTTATGCGCCCTGACGTTCCTCATCGATGGCTTCGAGTTCCGCCAGCGCTTCGAAATCCTTTGGGCGTCCCGACGCGCGCTTCGCCCGAATCAGTTGCTCAAGACTGAGGCACAGGCATTTCGATTGGAAAACCTGCAGCTCGATTGCTTTCGGACGCAAGTCTTCCCATGTCCCGCCACCCGGTATTTCACCGAGCAGAACGACATCGCCGGGCGAAGTAACCAGCGTGAAATTCAGGCCCCGGCTGAGAGTCGAGCGGTCCCAGACAAACGGCAGACCTCGTGGGGCGCCTCGCGGGTACGGTTGAAACCCGGCAAGCGCCTCCGCCAGGCGGTCCAGATTCGCCCGCGACCGGCGATAGACGATATCGAGATCCTGAGTGAGGCGGCTCGATCCGTGGGCGATGGCCGCGGCGCCGCCGACAACGATGTATTCGACCTGACTGCCGGTGAGCGTTCGCAGCAGCGCGGCGAAGTCCGTCATGAGCGCCTTATTCGCCCTTCGATTCCCGCGCCTTGCGGCCCGCCCGCCGGAGCTCTTCGGCAAAACGCTGGAGGGCCATGGCCTTTTCGAATCGCTCCGTGACGGTGAGCTTGAGATTTTCGCGGATCAGCGTGCGGTCTATGTCTTTCTTGTACGCTTCGACAACCGGATCTTTTTCGCGTTCCACCGGCGCATCCGCCATGAACACAGCTTAGCCCGCGCTGCCGGCTGTTCTGGCGGCGGCGCGATGATTCAGGCGCTGCCTGACGGCTCGCAGGAGCTGTTCGGCGGTGAACGGCTTGGGAAGGTAAGACGCTCCGGGTCCGAAGGCGTTGCGGTCGGCTTCGGTTTCGCCGGGATAGCCGGAGATGAAGATGACGGCGATATCGGGCAGCAGCGCTTTGAGGCGTGTGGCGAGCTGCGGTCCGGTGAGGCCGGGCATGATGACGTCGGTGACGAGCAGGTCCGGAGGATCGTCCTGCGCAACCATCTGCAACGCTTCTTCGCCGTTCGAGGCGGCGAGGACGCGGTAGCCGTATCCGGCGAGAGTCTGGCGAAGCAGACCGAGCAGCGAAGGCTCATCGTCCACTACGAGAATGCGTTCGGTGCCGCGGATGTCCGGCTCGGGCTCGGCGCGGGAGACGGCGCTGACGGTATTGCGGGAACGCGGGAGCAGGATCTCGAACGTGCTTCCCTGCCCCGGACTGCTGGTGACGGAGATGCGTCCGCCGCTCTGGTTGACGAAACCGTAGACGGTGGCGAGACCGAGGCCTGTGCCGCGGCCCTGACCTTTGGTGGAGAAGAAAGGCTCGAAGATGCGGCTGCGCGTTTCCTCATCCATGCCGATGCCGGTATCGGAAACGCGGATGCTGACGTAATCGCGCTGGCCGCCGGGAGGCGTTTCGGATGCGCCGGCGGCAGACGGGTCTTCGACGCAGACGACGGAAGTCTCGATGGTGGCCGTGCCACCGTCCGGCATGGCATCGCGGCTGTTGAGAACCAGATTGATGATGACCTGCTCGAGCTGGACGGCGTCGGCGGAGACGGTGAGGCCGGCGGAGCTCAGCCTGGTGACGAGGCGGATGCGCTCGCCGATGACGCGGCGGAGCATGCGCTCGGCGCCGCGCACGACCTCATTGACATCGACGATGCCGGTGGAAAGCACCTGACGCCTGCCGAAGGCGAGCAACTGGCGGGTGAGTTCGGCGGCGCGCTCGGCGCCCCTGTAAATCTCGACCAGGCTGTCGCGGGTATGGCCGTGGCGGATTTCGTTCAGGAGCATGGAGGCGTGGCCCATCACGATGGTGAGGAGATTATTGAAATCGTGCGCGATGCCGCCGGCGAGGCGGCCGAGGCTTTCGAGGCGCTGAGACTGGGACAACTGCTCCTGGGTTTCCCGCAACGCGGACTCGGCCGCGCGGATGGCGGAGATATCGCGGGAAATGATGGAAAAAGAGCGCACCGAACCATCCCGGGCGTGATGCGGGATGACGACCTGGGAAACGGGGATGGCCTTGCCTTCCGGACCGAGCAGCCAGGATTCGCCTTCCCAGATGCCTTCGCGGGCGGCGCTCTCGAGACGCGCCTTGCGAAGCTCCTCATCGCCGGCGCGCGACCAGAGCGATTGACTGGCGCCGCCGGAAAGCGCGCGCGCGGCGCGATTGAGATAGAGCGTTTGCCCGGCCGGCGAAACGCTCTCGACGAAATCGCTGGTGCCTTCGAGAATTTCGATCAGCTGGCGGCGGGTTTCGTCGGCCGCGAAACGGACGGTGATGTCTTCGACAGAGCCGAGCAAAACGCTGTTGCGGCTGGCGCCGACGTGAACGGAGCGGGCGCTTTCACGGACATGAATGCGGGCGCCATCGCGGCGGGTCCACTCGGATTCGCGGCCGATGGCGGAGCCGGCGTTGTCGATCTGGCTGGTGAGTTCGTTGCGGTCGTGATCCGGGGTGAAATCCCGCAGGTTCGAGCCGGCCAGATCGTCGGGAGAATGGTAGCCCAGCATCTGAGCGAGGGCGTAATTCGCCATCTCAATGCGGCCATCGCGGCGGGCGACATACATGCCGCTGGGGGCGTCTTCGAACAGGGTGCGGAAGCGGATCTCGCTTTCGACGGCGGCGCGGCGCGAGAGCATGGCGTCGAAGGCGGACGCCACGGCGGTTTTCCAGTAAGCGCGGCTGTTGTTCAGGAGCTGCGCGCAAAGGTAAGCCAGATAGCAACAGGCCGCCGCGCCGAGCAGCAGCGACCCGGCCGAGCCGCGGACCAGCGCCATGGCGCAGGTGGGGAGGATGAGGAACAGCAGCGCGGCGACGCCGAGCAGCAAATCCGGCGCGAGCGAGGACGCCACGCCGCTGCTGAGCGCCGCGCCGGCAATCAGGAGAAACGACGCGGGCCACTCGTGACCGTAGTGATAGACCATGGCGCCGCAGTAGGCGCCCCAGGCGGCGACGGTGACGAGCGTGGAGAGACGCAGGATGACGACGCAGCGCACGTCGCACTTCTTCGTTTTCAGCAGGCGGCCGGCGGTGAGGCAGCGGCCGGCGGCGAAGACGAACGTGAACGCCATGGCGAGGGAGGTGGAGAGCGCGTGATCGCGCCAGATATGGGAGGCGAAGAGCAGCCCGAAGATGGTGGCGAAGTAAACCAGCGCCCCGGAAAAAGAGCGCCGCGCTACTTCGCGGATGGCGTCCTCGAGGAGACGCGCGCGCAACTCGCCATCCAGCTTCCGCCACGCGTCATCCCGGGGAATGTACATCTGGCCAATACCAGTATGCACCGGCGGGGGTCCGATATTCGCCATTATTTCGCCTTATGGAACCCTTAGCCGAAGAGAGCGCGGGCGGGCGTTTTATTACGATATTCGGCGGCATTTCCGGCGCCGGGGACCGGGATTTCCGGAAGCGGCGGGGGGAAATGCATCAGATTTCGCGGCGGCCTTCGAGGGCTTTCCAGATGGTGACTTCGTCGGCGAATTCGAGGTCGCTGCCGACGGGAATGCCCATGGCGATGCGGGTGACGCGCATGCCGAGCGGCTTGAGGAGCTTCGAGAGATAGACGGCGGTGGCTTCGCCTTCGGTGGTGGGGTTGGTGGCGACGATGACCTCTTCGACGTGGCCTTTGGCGATGCGGTCGACGAGGCTTTTGATCTTGAGCTGCTCCGGGCCGATGCCGCGAAGCGGGGAGAGCGCGCCGCCGAGCACGTGATAGAGGCCGTTGAACTGGCGGGTGGTTTCGATGCCGACGATGTTGTTCGGATCCACGACGACGCAGACGATTTTCTGGTCGCGGCGGGGATCGCGGCAGTACTGGCAAAGCTCGGCGTCGGAGATGTTGTTGCAGACGGCGCACATGGTGAGCTTGTCCTTGACGTCGAGGATGGCCTGGGACAGGTGCTCGGCGTCGTCACGGCTGGCGCGCATGACGTGGAAGGCGATGCGCTGGGCGGACTTCTGGCCGATGCCGGGAAGGCGTTTGAATTCGGTGATGAGGCGAGCGAGCGGCTCGGCGAAATCGGACATGAACTAGAGCAGGCCGGGGGGAAGGCCGAGGCCGCCGAGCATGCCGCCCATTTTCTTCTGCGACTCCTCGTCCACCTTTTTCACGGCGTCGTTGCAGGCGGCAAGGACGAGGTCCTGGAGCATTTCGACGTCGCCGGCGACTTCGGGATCGATTTTGACGCCGAGGACGTTCTTGTGGCCATCCATTTTAATGGTGACCATGCCGCCGCCGGCGGTGCCATCGACGCGGATCTGGGCGATATCGGCCTGCAGCTTTTCCTGCATTTTCTGCGCCTGCTGCATCATGGCCTGCATGTTTCCGGGCATCTTCATTCGTTCCAGGGCTCCTTCAGGTTGCGGACGGTGCGGACTTCGCCGCCGAATAATTCACGATAGCGCTGCACTTCGGGATGAGTGAGCGCTCGGCTGGCGACTTCTTCGTCGCCGCCCGGTTCGGAGGACTGCTTCGCGGCGGGTTTGGGCGCGGCGGCGGGGGCGGATTTCGCCTCCCCGAAGACGACGCGGCCGCGCAGACCGGGGATGCCGAGCTGTTTGAGAGCGGCATCGACTTCGGACTGGCCGAGATCGAGCTGGAAGGACTTCGGGGCGGTGATCAGGATTTCGTTATTGTTGCGGACGACGTCCGACTGGAGGATGGCATCGGCCGAGAACGGCATGCTGGCGGC
>DAIDJK010000263.1 GCA_027450225.1 Bryobacterales bacterium
CTTCGGGCGGCAGACCGATTCGCCTCGGCTGGTAATCCGCCCCGAACACCCACGTGTGGTTTACTTCGGCGAAATCGTGGTCCTCGGTCGCAAGCCAGAACACGGGAACTGCGGGAGTTCCCGATTCGTTCAGCGCCTCCGCAATGCGAATCGCCGTGAGCGCCTTGTAGACCGTGTACGCGGGACCCGAAAACAGCCCCACCTGCTGTCCGGTGACGACTGCAACCGTTCCGTCACGCGAAATCGCCTCCAGCGATGGGCTGCCCGCATTCAAAGGCTCGAGCGCCTTCACCAGCGCCGCTCGCCGCTCCGGGGGGAATTTGAACTTTGCGGCCGCCGCTATGGCGGCCAGGTTATTGGATGGCCACGGATAGAGGTCGCTTACTCGATCGAAATTGTAAACAAGATCGCTGTACAGCTTCGATGTGTTCGGTAGGTCCGTCTGGCGGACACACGTACACTCCATTGGCTTAGGTCAGGTTAACAGATGAAGGAAAATCCATTTGGGGTTCGGAAACCTTTGGCAGGTAATGGGGAAAACCCGCCCGCTATACTAGCGTCATGTTGACGCCCACAGCCAGAATCTGGCGCAACGGTGAGTTTATTCCCTGGGACGAAGCGAAGATCCACGTCCTGTCCCACGTTGTCAGTTACGGAAGTTCGGTTTTCGAAGGCATCCGTTGTTACGAAACCGTCGGCGGTCCCGCCATCTTCCGTCTGCGTGAGCACGTCCGCCGCATGGTGGATTCGGCCAAAATCTACCGGATGGACAATTTCCGCTTCTCTCCCGAGGAGCTGGCGGAAGCCATAGTCGAACTGGTCCGCGTCAACAACCTTCGATCCTGTTACATCCGCCCCATCGCGCTGCGCGGCTATGGAGAAATGGGCGTCAACGGCACCAAAAATCCCACCGATGTGTATCTCGCCTGCTGGGAATGGGGCAAGTATCTCGGTCCCGAAGCGCTGGCCGAAGGCGTCGATGTCTGTGTCTCCAGCTGGACCCGCATCGCGCCCAACACGCTGCCCGCGCTCGCCAAAGCCGGCGCCAATTACATGAACTCGCAGCTCATCAAAATGGAAGCGGTCGCCAATGGCTATTCCGAAGGCATCGCGCTCGATGCGTCGGGTTATGTCAGCGAGGGCTCGGGCGAGAACATTTTCGTCGTTCGCGATGGCAAAATCATCACGCCGCCGCTCGGCACTTCCGTTCTGCCCGGGATCACGCGGGATTCCATCGTCACCCTCTGCGGCGATCTCGGCATTCCCATCAGCGAGCAGATGGTTCCGCGCGAGCTGCTCTATATCGCCGACGAAGTTTTCTTCTCCGGCACGGCCGCCGAAATCACGCCCATCCGTTCGATCGACCGCATCACCATTGGCAAAGGCCACCGCGGCCCCATCGCCGAGAAACTGCAAAACGAATTCTTCTCGATCGTGAACGGCGCGAAACCGGACCGCTACGGCTGGCTCACCCCGGTCGAAGTCCGTCAGCCCGTCGCCCGCTGAAGCGCGTCCGGCAGGATATCCGCAAAAACGAACCCGTCGCGCTCGGCAATCTCGCCCGCGCGGATCCGAATCGGCGACGAAAACACCGGGGCGGCATACGCGAAAGTGTGGAATTCGCCGTTTTCACCGCACGGGTCCACTGCCGGGGGAAGCGCCTCCAGCAGCGCCGTATCGAACTCGCGCCCGGCGAATGACGCATCCAGTTTCCGCGGGTCCACGCACGTGAGCCGCGCCTTCAGGCCGCCGGCGATCATCTCCCGCGCCAGTTCCCCCGTGGGCCGCAGCCACAGCGGGAACAGCGGCTCGAGACACGTCGATTCGAGTTGCCGGATCCGATACTCCCGGATGTCCTCGAGGAACAGATCCCCAAACGCGATCGCATGAACGCCTTCGGCCATCGCGCGATCGCAAACGGTCCGCATCCGCGCTTCATATTCCGTGTTCGAGCACGGCCACGGCAATTCCACCGGCCAGAGCGGCAGCCCTGCGCGGTCGGCCTGCATCTGCGCCAGTTCACGGCGTACCGCGTGCATCGCCACGCGGTCGAAGGCTGCATTGAATGTGGTGATCAGCCCGCAAACTTCAATCTCCGGATCGCCCCGCAGCAGGTGCAGCGCCCACGCGCTGTCCTTTCCGCTGCTCCACGACAGCAGGACCTTTTTCATTTTCCGGCGATTGCTTCCAGTTGACGCAGATGATTCAGATCGTGGCCCGCCATGGTCTCGATGATCGTCTGAATCGTCATCGACCCGCGCTCGGGATGCGTCACAGGCCGGGCGCGATCCGCCGCCGACATCGAACGAATCAGCGTCACGTTCCATCCTCGAATTGCCCCGAACGCCGCCGCGGCCGCACCCGCATCGAACGAACCATAGGGTTTCGCCCACGCGTCCTGGTCGAACGGCTGCACCACGTGATGTTCCGACGCCAGCGCCTGCCGCAGCCGGAACGCGAACGCGATCTCCGTATCCGCCAGGTGGCACAGAATCTCGCGCCCGCTCCATTTTCCCGGCGCGGGCGGAGCGGTAATCCTGGCCGGGCCGATCTCGTCCAGCCACTTCTGAATAAGCGCGGGCGTCGCCGCGATCACGTCCGCCGGATCGCGCGTCCCGAGCAGCGGGGCGTAAGGGTTCAGGCTCGTTTGGCTACCCATAAAAGAAGTCCGAAAATCACGATCGGCACCAGCGCCAGCAGCGCGTAATTCAACACCCGCCGGTGCCACTGCTTCTTGTGAACCTTCCAATCCTGAAGCTCCAAGCGGTCCGCCACGCCCACTTCGTTCTGATGCTCCAGATCCCAGGCGAACTCTCGCGCGTGCGCATACCGGTTCTTCGGGTCGCGTTCGATCGCGCGATAAATAATCTCCTGCAGCTGCGGCGAGATGGACGCCTCGATCTCACGCGGCGGGACCG
>DAIDJK010000264.1 GCA_027450225.1 Bryobacterales bacterium
CCAGAGCCGTCACGGCGCCTGGGCTCGTATCGCCCACCCCATCGAAGGCCGGCCTGCCGGGTGACATCATGGCGCCGGAGTCAGTCAAACGTCAGCTCCATCCGCCGCAGCGACTGCGGCCGCGAGACGGCGAGCTCATGATGCACCGCCGCCAGCGCGACGCCGCCAGCCTGGACATGCTCATCGATGAGCGTGCCGACGAGCTTCTGCCCCGCGGCGTCGAGATTGGTCGTCGGCTCATCCAGCAGCCACAGCGGCACCCGCATCAGCGTGAGTCCGGCGAGCGCCGCGCGCCGCTTCTGGCCCGCCGAGAGCGTCCGCACCGGCCGGTCCGCCCACTGATGGGCACCGACGCGATCCAAAGCCTCATCGAGCTCCCGCCGCTCCAGGCGCCGCCGCACGCCGACCCAGTACTGGAGATTCTCGCGCGCGGTGAGCTCCGATTTCAGCGGAGGCTCGTGCCCGAGGTACGCGAGCTGCGCATGGAAAGCACGCATGTCCTCACGGATGTTCTGCCCGCGCCAGGTGATCTCGCCCCCCTCCGCGTAAGCGAGCCCGCAGGCCGTCCGCAGCAGCGTCGTCTTGCCCGTTCCGTTCGCCCCCAGAATGCCGAGCCGCGCGCCTGGCCCGAGCGCGAAATTCACATCGCGGAAAAGCGCGCGTCCCCCCATCGATTTCGAAATCCCTTCGCACGCGATCAGGCGTTTGCTCAGGCGCCCCGTCGCGGTGAAATCGATCGTCGCCGTTCCCGTCCGCGAGCGCGCCGTCGAATCCGCCAGTTGCTGCTGCAAATCCATCGCATCCTGAATCCGCGCCTTCGATTTGCTGGTCCGCGCCTTCGCCCCGCGCCGCAGCCATTCGATCTCGCGCCGCACCAGATTCTCCAGCGCTTCCTGTTCCTTCGCCTGCGCCCGCAGCCCCTCGGAGCGCTTTTCCAGAAACCGGCTGTAATTGCCGGGCGCCGCAAAAATTCCCTGCGGCCAGATGCGATTGATCTCCGCCACCCGCGTCGAACAGTTCTCCAGAAAGTACCGGTCGTGCGTCACGAAAATCGACGCGAACGTGGAATTCCCGATCAGCTTCTCCAGCCACAAAATGCCTTCGATATCCAGATGATTCGTCGGCTCATCGAGCAGCAGCACATCCGGTTCCGCCGCCAGCGCCGCCGCAATTGACAGCCGTTTGCGCCACCCGCCCGAAAGCGTCGCCGCGGGCGCGGAATGGTCTTCGAATCCGACGCGGCTCAGCACCTTCGCCACGTTCAGGTCCTTGTCCTCGCTCTCGCGCGCCGCCGCAAACACGATCTCGCGCGCGTCAGCGCCCGCCGGAAATACCGAATCCTGCGGAACCATCGCGAGCCGTACGCCCTTGCGCACCGCCACGTTTCCCTCATCCGCCGGCATCAGCCCGCCCACAATCTGCAGAAACGTGGACTTCCCCGCCCCATTCGGCCCGATGACGCCCAGATGGTCGCCATCATGCAGACTCAGCGAGATGCCGGAGAACACATTGCGCGAACCGAACGATTTCGCGATCGATTCGCAGGTCAGAAGTACGGGCATGCGTGGGTCGGGTCAGGCGTCCTGCAGCACCGGCAGCAGCGATGCCGCGGGCGCTTCTCTGTCGGCTTCTGCGTCGGCTTCCGTCTGCTCCGTATCCAGAAACCGCGTATCGAGCAGCCGCCCGTGCTCAATGCGTCCCATCGCGGAAAGAATGTTCTCTTTCAGATGCGGATAATCGCGCTCCCAGTCGGCGATCATCTCCCGAATCCCCTTCCGCACCGTGCCCGTCCGCAGCGAGCATCCGCACGGCACAACCGGAATCCCCTTCGACTCCACATACCCGCGCGTGATCTCTTCATTCACGTAAACCAGCGGCCGGATCAGCCGGTAATCGCGCTCGCGCGAATGCGTCACCGGCGGCAGCGAACTCAGCCGCCCGGTAAACAATATGTTCCGCAGCAGCGATTCGCAGAAATCGTCCGCCGTGTGCCCGAAAGCAATCACATTCGCGCCCATGCCGCGCGCAATCTGATACACCGCGCGCCGCCGGAACCGGCTGCACAGATCGCATCCGTGATCCGGCTTCTCTTCGAGCAGCCGCAGCGACGGATTATCGCGATGATAATTCCACTCCACTCCGAGCGACCGCACATACTCGCCCACCGGCTCCACCGGCCGCAGAAACTTCCCCTGCTCCACCGTGAACGCGCACACCGAGAACTCCACCGGCGCCCGCTTCTGCAGCAGCACCAGCGCCTCCAGCATCGTCAGCGAATCCTTGCCGCCCGAAACGGCGACGGCGATCCGGTCTCCATCGCGCACCATGCGGAAACGCGCAATCGCCTCGCCCACCTTGCGCAGCAGAGTTTTTTCCAGGTTCTTCCCGCGCAGCGGCGCTTTTTCCAGATTATTGAAGCCGGCTTCGGCCCGCACGGAGTCCACGAAGTCAGGTTAGCGCGGAAGGCCTCCGGGCCCGCCGCATGCCGCGGTTCCGCGCCATCTGTGCTCTATGGAAACCGATCTGTGGTCTATTGAAACCGTGGAGAGACGTTGTGCGGGATAATTCCGTAAACACCACCTGCTGCATCGCCGGCGGCGGCCCGGCGGGCATTATGCTGGGCTATCTGCTCGCGCGCGCCGGCGTACCGGTCACCATCCTCGAAAAGCACGCCGATTTCTTCCGCGATTTCCGTGGCGACACCGTCCACCCTTCCACCATGGAAGCTCTCCATGAGCTGGGCCTTCTCGACGCATTCCTGAAGCTGCCGCACCGGAAGGTCACCTCCGCAACCGGCAGGTTCGGCGACTTCACTTTCGAGGGGCCCGATTTCCGCCACGTGCCCGCTCACTCGAAGTTCATCGCGCTCATGCCGCAATGGGAC
>DAIDJK010000265.1 GCA_027450225.1 Bryobacterales bacterium
GCCGCCAGCACGGCGAACAGGCCGCCCGCCACATCCACGCCCACCTCGACCTCATGTGCTCCGGCGACAAGATGTCCCGCGACCTGCTCCGCCGCCGCGCCGCGCAGTTCCTGCCCGTCTTCGAACGCTACTGCCCGCACCTCGTCGACGAAATGCGCGGCCTCGGCGAAGGCGCCGGCATCACCTTCGAAGAAGCGCTCGCCTGCAACATCCGCGGCGAACTCCATTACGCCCCGGCCCCGCCTGCACACGAAGGCTGCACCGCCTTCGCCATCCTGCCGCGCGGCGCGTCACGCCATCGCATGCTCATCGGCCAGAACAGCGACATGGGCGCGAACGTTCGCGATCTCGCGTATGTCCTCCATCTCCAGCCCACCGGCAAGCCCGAAATCCTCACTTACACCTTCGGCGGCATGATCGCCTATCACGGCTTCAACAGCTTCGGCGTGTCGAAGTTTGAGAACGCGCTCTCAGGCGGCCCGCACCCGCGCTTCGGCATCCCGCACTATCCCGTCCTGCGCATGATGTATGAGTGCCGCAACCTCGAGGAAGTCGTCGCCATGCTGAAGAAACTGCCCACCGAGTACAGCGTCAACTACCTCATGGCCGATGGCCAGGGCCACATTGCCGATATCGAGTCCACGCCCGATGGCCCGCAGGTACTGCACGATGAAGGCGCAGGCTATCTCGTCCACACCAACCACTTCTTATCGAAGCCTTACGCCACCCAGGAGAACTACAAGAAGAGCCTCCCGGACTCCTTCCCGCGCCTCGAACGCATCAGGTCACTCGTCGCCTCGCGCTTCGGCGGAATCGACGTCTCCGACATCAAGACCTTCCTCACAGACCACTCCGGGCCCCCGGCCAGCATCTGCCGCCACGAACCCGAAATGATCACGGCCGCCTCGCTCATCGCCGAACCGTCCGAGGGTATCCTGCACGCCGCCGTAGGTCACCCCTGCCAGCACAGTTATGCCGCTTACGCTCTGTAAAGAAGCGTTGGGCAGGCTTTCCCCACGCAATTTCATCGAAGCCGCGCGGCAGCCCAAACCATCGGGTGGCGCCGACGGGAATAGGCAATCCTATGCATGGATATAGGAATTCGTTTGGTAGCGGCAAATTGCCGCCGGAAACGGCAGCCAAACAGCGCGCAGACGGCCTGAATATCTGATCAACTCTATTGCTGTCAATACAGTACGAATGGCCGCCTGTGCTGCTCGCGGTAACTGCTCCCGCTGGTGCACGTAGGCGTTTGGCCGATGCCGGACTCGGTCAGGTCAAGCCTTGCAGCCGGTAGGCGTGTAGCAGAAACAGACTGCCGGCCAAGCTCCCATCAGAGCGCTTCTACTAAGCATTGCCAACCCGCGCGACAACGCAGCGGGCGGCGCGGCGCAGCCTGGAGATACATCACTCGGCTGACTTCGCGCACCGCAAATGCACGGGATCACCATCGTTCCGAAAAATGAATCTTGCGGTACCCTCGGGCCTGTGCGCGATGATCATCGCGTGCGGCGGACCGAATATCACTTTCGCGCTGCCAACTGCTACCCAGGCGGCGAGGCGGCGAGTGTCCAGAACTGAGCGTGAACCCGCTCCTCCCAGGAGCCCCGTCTACGAACGGCTCGTCATTGTGAGCCGCAGGCGGCACATGGCGCGGCACAGGCTGCTCCACGGATATTTCGATGAGTTGCTCTCGGACTATCTCGCCTGTAATCAGAAACAAGGCAAAGGCCTGGAAAACACAACCATCGAAGAGTTTATGAGATGGTCACACCGGCAGACGGTCAATCCCGAGGAGCCAGACACAGAGGAGTAGCCCGCCGCGACCGAAGCGTGGTCAGAATGCACCATGGAGCCTGTGACAGTTTGGAGAAACGCAACAGACCAACCCAGTGTCGCCTCCATCGCGACGAGCTATATGCTTATCGGCCATGTTGTGTGCAATCTTTAATTCTATGGGTACGCAGGGCTGTCCCTCTCGTCGGAACCGGCAGTAGGCCGGGTGGTACCGATTTTAATCCGCTGCCCGGGCATTGCTGAGCCTTTTTGCCCGGCGCTCCGCCGGAGTTCGAATCGAGCTGTCCGTCGCTGAGTTCACCGCTCCATGCGCCTTCCCGCGCCTCGAACGCATCAGGTCACTCGTCGCCTCGCGCTTCGGCGGAATCGAAGTCTCCGACATGAAGATCTTCCTCACAGACCACTCCGGGCCCCCGGCCAGCATCTGCCGCCACGAACCCGAAATGATCACGGCCGCCTCGCTCATCGCCGAACCCTCCGAGGGCGTCCTGCATGCCGCCGTCGGCAACCCCTGCCGGCACACTTACGCCAGTTACTCGATGTAAGGCCGGTCCGGTAGCAGTTCGCACCGGAAAATATCTCCCCGCATTCCAGCTACATAGCTCCCGAAACCGCCCGATCGCGCCTGCATTCGTGGTACCCACAAATCGGTATTCCGATGGCGAAAGCACCCACACCCATTTCCGAAAAGCGTCTCGCGGCCAACCGGGAGAATGCAAAGAAGTCTACAGGCCCTCACACTGAGGAAGGCAAGGCGGCGTCGTCCCGCAATGCCGTCAAACACGGCTTCCGTTCCGCTTCCTTCGCCGTCGTGCGCCTGGAAGAACTTGACGAAGTCGCGAAACTCAAAGCCGATGCCGTTTTCTGTTACGCGCCGGTCAATGCCCAGGAACTTATTGCCGTCGAGCAGATCGCGCTCGCCCAGCACCAGATGCGCCGCGCGGCCCGCCCCAGCGCACAGGCGGCCACTCGGGCCGCCGTTGTGCGCGGTGAATAAAGAAGCCGGCCTCTTTACTGACGCCATGAATGAGGCCCTCGATCGTTATGAGCATCCCATCAAACCCATGGATGAAAAGCTGATCGGCACAGGCGATGTCGAAATCTGCCAGGCGCAGAACCGCAATTACTGTCTGGCTGAAGGTTTCCGCCGCATGGCGAAGGAATCCAACGTCTGGTCCGTCATGCTTCGTTATCAGGCCCATGCCGAGCGCATGTACCGTCGCGCCATTGAGGACTTCGACCGCCTCAAAGAGCTTCGGGGCGAGCGCACGGCCAGCCACCCGGACTGCGGTTCGAAGCGGTCAGCAGATGCAATGCCGAACGAACCCAACATCGGAACCGAACCTGAACAAAAAGAAGAGCTTCCACCGCTCGAAGACTTCAACCCGCACTGCCGGAGAAGCCCTGAAAACCAGCCCGCCGCCGTTCCCCCCGCAACCACACCCGCCCGGAAACCCGAAAATTCGCCGCTTCCGGCCGCGATGGAGCCCGCCGCATAACTTTCGAAGCCTGTTGCTGCGCCATAAGTGTGTCCAAAGAAAGCTACAGATGTCGAAGCTGTTCATGCGTGCAGGCTTCGGAGTACTGGGCCTTGTTGCGATCCCTTTACGTCGTTATAATTCTGTAACCTCGGAGGTTTCTATATATCGATGAAAATGAGATTCGCAGTTTCAGCGGCGCTGCTTGTGGCCGCTTCCTGCCCCTGGTACGCCAGCGCCGGGACATTTGATTTCACCTTTGCCGGCGGCGGCGTCAGCGGCATGGTCGCCCTGACCTATGGTTCCACCGGCGATTCCACTTATCCGCAGGCCCTGGAAGTCACAAACATAACCGGTACGTTTACGGATACGAACCTGGGCATCAGCAACGCCACCATCGGGCCGCTGGTCCCGATCTCACCCGCCACGCCGCACGACCCGGGGAACATAGGCGTTGCCCCGAATGACTTCAGCTTTTATCCGGTGGCCTCGGGCCTCGCTCACGGCGCCATCAGCTACGACAACCTTTACTGGCCCGGCGGGTCCGTCCCAACCGCATTCGACTATCCCGCCTCCGGCGGCTTCCTCGATATCTATGGCCTGTTGTTCCATATCAACAGCGGCGCGGACGTCGTGAACATCTGGAGCAACGGCACATTCGTTCCCGGCGGCCCCATTGATTACGGCGTCGCCGTCGTCAACGCGGATAAGTCCCTCGACTATGTCTCCGGCGGCGTTCAGATTACCCCGGAACCGGGTGCGCTTGCCGTTCCGGGCATCGCCGTCCTCGGCCTGCTGGTCTGGATGCGCCGCAGGTCTCTCGTCAAAACAGTCTGATCCGGTTGCGGCGGAGTCACGGAGGTTCCGCCGCGTCCTTATTTCCTTCGCTCGATCGTAACCTTGTTCAGGACCACCTTATCCACCGGCATGTCCTTGTCGCCGGTAGGTACCTCGGATATCCTGTCCGCCACGTCCTGCCCCGAAACCACCTGTCCGAAAATCGTGAACGTTCCGTCCAGATGCGGCGCCGGAGCCACGGTAATGAAAATCTGGCAGTTCGCCGTATTCGGTTTCCCGATATTCGCCATTGCGAGCCGCCCTGGCTGATCGAATTTCAAGTCGGGCGCGATTTCGTCCGGAATCGTCGCCACTCCGCAATTGCTATCGCCGGTTCCTTTCACATCGCCGGTCTGGATCATGAAGCCTTTGATCACGCGGTGGAAAGTCAATCCATCGAAGAAGCGCTTCTTCACCATCCGCCCTTCGGCGTTGGCCGAAGGTTTCGTTCCTTCCGCCAGCGACACGAAGTTCTTCACGGTTTCCGGCGCCTTGTCGTCGAAAAGTTTCGCTACGAACGTTCCCATAGACGTGTCGAACGTCGCATACAATCCCGGCCCCGGATTCTCCGGCGCCGCTTGTCCGAAAGCAGTCAGAACCACTGCGAACACCGCAAGGAAGCGCATCGATTGAAGTTTATACTGGGCGCGGAGCTTGTTCCGTGCTCAGGCTTGCCGCCCTGTTTTTTGCGCCGCTTCTCCTCTTCGCCGCCAGCATCAACGGCGATTGGACCGGCATTGTCCAGGTGAATGGCGTTCGCACTCTGGTCCACGTGCATCTGGCGCGTCGCGGCGCGGATCTTGTCGGGCAGATTGGACGCGAAGGCGAAAGCAGCCAGGTTCCCATCCGGCACGGCCGCATCGAAGGCAGCATCGTTTACTTTCAGGCGTCGAACGATCAGACGAAAACTCCCATGCAGTTCCGTCTTACTCTTATCGGCCATCGCCTCGAAGGCGATATGACCGGTCAGATCGAACAAGGCAAAATCACCGGCCAGGTCCGCCTCACCCGCGAGGGACACTAAGATGCATGACTCCGGACTGGAAGTCCATTCGCGCTGAATTCCCCTCGCTCGCCGGCTGGACTTACCTGAACACCGCAACCTTCGGCCAGACGCCGAACCGCGCTGTAGCGGCGGTGAACAGACACTTCGAGCGCCGCGCCCGCTTCGCCTGCTCCGACTTTCTCGACTGGTTCGATGACGTGGATGACATCCGCGCACTCATCGGCCGGCTGCTCCACTGCTCCGGCAGCGACATCGCTTTTGCCCCCACCGCCGCCGCCGCTCTTTCGCTCCTGCTCGGCGGAATCGACTGGCGCGAAGGCGACCGCATCGTTACCCTCCGTCACGAATTCCCGAATCAGTTCTATTACGCCAAATGGCTCGGCGCGCGCGGCGTCGAGCTAATGGAGCTCGACGAAATCACCGCGCTTCCCGATCGCACGCGAGCCATCGTCATCAGTACCGTCAGCTACATCACAGGCTATCGGCCAGATCCCTTACTGATATCGAGACTGGCGAAGGACGCGGGCGCGCTCCTCTATCTCGATGCGACGCAAAGCGCCGGCGCCCTTACGCTGGATCTCGCCAGGGTTCAGCCCGATATGTGCGCCGTCGATCCTTATAAGTGGCTGCTGGCGCCGAATGGCGCGGCGTTCTTCTACATCAGCCCGGAACTTCGCGAACGGCTCGCGCCGAACGTATTCGGCTGGCGCAGCGACAAAGGGTGGCGCGGCGTGGATTCGCTCAGCGCCGCGGCCCCTCAGCTTGCGGCTTCCGCCGAGCGCTATGAAGGCGGCATGCTGAACTTTCCATCGCTTTATGCGCTTGGTGAATGTGTAGCGATGATGCTAGAGATCGGTCCCGAAGTCATTGAAGCTCGCGTGCTGCAGCTGGCTTCGCAAGCCGCCAACATTCTCGAGCGCTTCGGGGCGCGCGTCCGCCAACGTTGCTCAAATATCCTGTCCGCGCATTGGGAAGCCGCGGCCGCCGACCGGATCCGCGGCGAACTGGAGTCCCGCCGCATCCTGACAGCCGCCCGGCACGGCGGTCTCCGCGTTTCGCCGCACTTC
>DAIDJK010000266.1 GCA_027450225.1 Bryobacterales bacterium
GGTGCGGATGCGGGAGCCCGGACGATCGGCCTGGCGATCGATCCAGAGCTTGATCATGAGCCGCAGGAGCATGAAGCCCAGCGTGATCATGAGCAGGAAGATGACGATGGAAATGCCGTAGAAGACGAAAGTCTGCTGCGGGTCTTCGGGAGCGATGCCGCCGAAATTGCCAGGGAAGGAACCCTGCCAGATCAGGACGGTGGCCGAGATGATGAGAAAGACGGCGGCGAGGCTGTAGAGCAGGCGCCGGGGCACTTTTCGAGTATATCGGGCTGAAGCAGCCTAAAACGTCAGGCGGGCGCCGAGCTGAAGGTTGCGGTTGCCATCGAAGTATCCTTCGACTCCGGAGTAGGACGAAACATCGGCCGTGGATGTGTTGACGATGAAGTTCGGGTGATTGAAGGCGTTGTAGAGTTCGAGGCGGAGCTGCAGGGAGAGCTTTTCCGTGATGGCGGTGGTCTTGTACAGGCCCGCGTCCAGGCTCCAGGCGCCGCGGGTATAGATGGTGTTGCGGCCGAGCATGTTCGAGGGGTATGGACCGAAATCGCTGACGCCGAGCGCCGGGTTGTATGCGAGACCGGCTTCGGAGGCAAGCGGCGTGGAGAACGAGTAGTAGAGGAAACTGTCGGGCGCCGCGGTGGGCACGTTCGTTACGCCGCGTTTGGGCAGCAGGCCGGCGGTTTCGGCGCGCGGACAGTACTCGAGGGCATTGGCGCAATCGTAGAGCGTGAACGGACTGCCGGTGCGGGCGGTGAAGACGGGCGCGAGCTGCCAGCCGCCGAGGACATCGCGCAGGATGCGGGCGGACGTGAAAGACGGAATATTCCAGATGGCGGCCACGGCGACGCGATGTCGAACATCGAAATCCGAACTGCCGCGGTCGAGCGATGGAGAGAAGGGATTGAGGAAGCCAAGCTCGAAATTGCCCAGCGGAGGATAGCTGAAGGCGCTGCTCAGGTTATCGATGGCGTGCGAGTAAGTGTAGTTCGCGTCGAGCGTGATGCCGGTCTTCCAGAAATTTCGGGTGACGACGCGGGCAATGGCGGCATTGTAAGTGGAAGCGGCGCCGTTCGAGCGCAGGTCGATATCGGAATAGCGCGGGTTCAGGCGGGCCGTGCATGTGCCCGGGTTGCCGAAGACGCCGGGGACGCATGGCGAGGCGAGATACGCGTTGGCCGATCCCGCGGCGTTGACGTTCGAGACGGAATAGAGGCGTTCGCCGCGCGAGCCTGAATAAGACAGGCTTGCCGTGGTGCTTTGGGTGACGCGGCGCTCGAGCGATGCGCTGAAGAGGTGAGCGTAAGCCGTGCGGAGATTCGGGTCTATGGCCCGGAGCTGAACGGTGGGGAGCGTCTGCGCGGCGCCCGGCATTGAGAACGGCCCTGCGTTGGTGGTCTGAATGGGAATGACCGGGAGATCGACGCCGGCGAGGAGAGAAACGACGGCGTAATTCGGGGGGTTCTGAATCACGTTGTAAGTCAGATTGCCGAACGGGCGCTGATACGCGATGCCATAGCCTCCGCGGAATACGGTGTTGCCATCGCCAAAGACGTCGTAGGCGAAGCCAAGGCGCGGTGCGAAGTCGCGCCAATCCGGCTTGTAGAGAGACTTGATGGAATTGCTCGGAGCCGTGAAGAGCGCGCCGGAGGCGATTCCCTGGGGCGTGATGCCGGAAGGGCCGGGATAGTAATTGGAATCGAGGGCGGCGCGGCTATCGTGCTGCACGCCGAAGTAATCCCAGCGGAGACCCAGGTTGAGCGTGAGACGGCGAGTGACGCGCCACGTGTCCTGAAAGTAAAGGGCGGCGTCGCGATAACGATCGGAGCGCGAGAAAGACGGCGGCCGGGCGGGAAGAGAGAGCGGCTGGCCGGGAAGCTGGCCCTGAGGATCGACGGCAGCGTCGAACTGGCGAAGCTGGCCGGTAAGCAGGTTGTCGATGGCGCTTCCCGTGGTGCTTCCAAGGCCCTGCGCCGATTCCTGATAAGCGCCGAAGGTACGGTTGTCCTGAACGTAATTGAACTCGCCACCGAAACGGAACTCGTGTGCGCGCCAGAGCTTCGTAGCGTCGGCGGCGATGCCGGCCATGTTTTCAGGACCGCCGTAGGGCAGCGGGGCGCCGGGATTCTGGGCGTTATAGCCGGGGAGCGTGACAGGATAACCGGCGAGTTGAACCGTGGAGGCGAGATCCATATAGAGTGTGGGCCCGGCAGGATTCACGCCGAGGGGCTGGGTGTTGGTGAGGCGATCGAATCCGGCTCGAACCGCCGCCATAAGCGTGGGCGACCATTCGTGAGTGGCGGAGAGCGTGAAACGGTGATCGAAAGCGCGCTGGCCGGTATCGTATCCGGCCCAGGGACTCGAGTTCAGCGTTCCGGCGAGATCGTTTTCGCGATAGAGATTGTAACGGGCGGAAAATCGCGTGGAGGAATTCAGGATGTAATCGGCGTTGCCGGTAACGAAATCCGTGTCGCCGGGAGCGCCCCCGCCCGTGTCCGCCGGCGCGCGATACATGACTTCGGAGAACATGGGCGCGGCGGGCGCGAAGGCGAAGCAGGGGTCCAGCGCTGAAGCCCCGTGCGTGCAGGGGTCGAGTTGCGATCTTGTGAAGGTTTGAACGGTCTGCAGGCCGGGACGGAGCGAGCCGTAGCGGCTGAAAAAGGCCTGAGTGGCAGGGGCGGACGCGGCGATCAGTTGCGGGGTAGGGATCATCGCGAATTGAGCAGCCTCGCCGCGAACGAGCAGCGCCTCGGTGTTCTGGAAAAAGAAGAGCTTGTTGCGAATGGCCGCGCCGCCCGCCGAATAGCCGAACTGATTGCGACGGTAGACGCCTTTCGCAACGCGATTCGAGTTGTTCCGATATGAGTTCGAGTCGAGGGCGGAAACGCGGTTGAATTCGTAAGCGGCGCCGTGAAATCCATTGCCGCCGGTACGTGAGACAAGGTTGACCACGGCGCCTGAAGAATGGCCGTATTGGGCGGTGAAATCGCTTGTGACCACGCCGATTTCCTCGACGGACTCCTGTGAGATTCGCTGGCCCGCCGTGGCGTTGAATTCGTCATTGTTGTTCCAGCCATCCAGGAGAAAGCTGGTGGAGGCGGCGCGAAGGCCATTCACGGCATAGCCGAAGCCGAGGCCGCTCGGATCTGTGGGGGAGACGTTCGGGAGGACGCCGAGCAGCGTGTAAGGATCGCGGGTGAGCGAAGGGAGGCTGGCGATTTCGGACGGCGAGATCAGAAAGCTGAGCGCTTGCGAATCCGGCGCAGTCGCCACACGGATGCTGGCGGAGGCGCCTGTGATGGCGATATCGGCGCGCGTGGTTTCGCCCGCGGAGACGGCAACGGAGGCCTGAGCGCCGGAAGCCGAAAGAGTCCAGACGCCGGGATGCAGACAGCAGAAAACGTAAGCGCCGGATCCGTTGGACGTGGTTTCACGCGGGCCGGAATTGTCCTGTGGGACGGCGAGGATGCGAATGCCCGCTGCGCCACCTGTTACGACGCCGGCAATGCGCCCGGTATCGAGTTGGGCATACGAACAAGAAGGCGGCAGAAAGAAAACGAAGGCAAAGAGCGGCAGGAGATTCCGCAACGTTCATGATAGGCGCGAGAGCGGGCGCGCGTCTCGCGCGCACCGGATGTTCAAACACAAAAAATGGGGAGCCCGAAGGCTCCCCGAGTGATCAGTCCAAAGCGAGACTGAAACTTGTCTAGAAGGTGAATTTCGCCAGCAACTGCACTCCTCGCGGGTTGCTCGAGAAGACCTGTGACCACTGAGCAAACGTGGTCTGGCTGGGGATCAGCGCATTGTGGACATTGGCGCTGGTCTGGCCGCTGGCGGCAACATCGTTCAAAAAACCGCCGGTGTACTGCGGGTGGTTGAAGATGTTGGTGGCCTGAATGCCGAACTGCAGCGCCATGCGCTCGGTGACGTTGAACCGCTTGATGAGTGAGAGATCGATGTCGTCGATCGGGTTCATCATGAGCGTGTTGCGGCCGCCGGTCGCGAGCGCGCCCTTCGGCGTGGCGATGTAGCCGGCGCTCGGATTGCTGACGAGAAACGCCACAGTCTGGCCGGCCGAGTTCTTGAGCGGCGAGGTGCCGGAGCCGATCATCGGGTTCCCTGCGGGATTGACGATGGTGCGATCGCCGGCGCTGTCGCCATTCAGGTTGGCGTCGGTGCCGGCCTGAGCGGTGGCCAGAGTTCCGGTCTGATAGGTGTAAATCGGAGCGACGTCCCAGTTCCCGACGATGTTCTTCATGAACCAGTTGGAGCTGCCGTGCTGGAAGTACGGAAGCGTGTAAACAGCGGCGTAGGTGAGGCGCTGACGGTGATCCAGCGCCGAACTGGACCAGTCCGGAGTAAGGTTGCGAGGATCCTGCGGGCGGCGCGGCGTGGTGTACGTGGAGAAGACGTCGGCGGTCGAGTTGTCGAGGTCGTGACTCCAGGTATAAGCGCCGACGAACTGCAGCCCGTTGTGGAAGCGGTAATTGGCCTGGAAGGACAAGCCGTTATAGCTGGAACTGCCCCAGGGTTGATAGGAGGTAACGATTCCATTAACGCCGACCGCCGCATAGGCCGGAACGATGTTGCCAAGCGCGTTGTAGGAGCCAGTAAGAGCGCTCAACGTATTGGGCAGACCGTTCAGCGTCGCCTGGCTGGGAGCGCTGAAATAAACCGGCAGCGCGTTCGCGGCGGTGACGACGGACTGGCGATTCAACTGGTCCTGCACGGCCATGTGATAGGCGTGGGTGCCGACGTAGCGAAGGTCGAGGGTGAGATTCTCGCCGACAACGTGCTGGACATCAGCATTCCACGTGATGACCTCGGGCCGCAGCAGAACGTGGGGCATGATGCCGCTGGTTTCCGAGATCAGCTGCTGGGTGGTGGGAGAAGAAGCCACCGCGTTCGGCGCAATACCGCCGTTCGCGAGGAAGTTGCCCTGATTCAGACCTGTCACGTCCACGGTGCTGCTGAATTCAGGAGGAACCGTCAACAGGCCGAGGTTGTCGCGAATCTGGTCGTACGCTGTTCCGAAGCCGGCGCGGAACACAGTCTTGCCGCTGCGGCCGGGAGAGTAGGCGATGCCGACGCGCGGCATGATGTTCTTGTTGGTCGGCACGGGAGCGGCGAAGTTGAGCAGACCAGGCACGTTGGCGGCGACATTCAGGTTCTGCTGCTGGATACCCAGCGGCACAGTCTGGTATTCATAGCGAACGCCAAGGTTGATGGTGAGATTCTCGCTCCACTTGAAAATGTCGTTGAAGTAGGCGCCGTAGAGCTGGTTGTTGCCGTAATAGGTCCTGCCGCCTATGTTGCGCTGGGCGATGTAATCGGGATTTTAGTCGAACAGATAGTCCGACAGATAGCTCCATTCGTAATCGCCGCGCGAGCGCTGGGTGAAGAACTGCGGCGAGATCCAGTTGGTCCCGTCGAACCCAAAGCGGAGCGTATGACGGCCGACCGTCCAGGAAACGGTGTCGGTGAGTTCATAGGTGTTCTGGATGGTGTACTGCGGCGCGTTGGGATCGGGGCCGATCTGGACGCCCAGCTCATAGATGTCGACGGTGGGGAACTGATTCAATCCCGGCCAGCCGGGATTCGGCGCGCCGTAGAACTGGTTCAGCCGGTTATAGCCGAACCGGAACTCATTCACCATGCTGGGTGAAAAGTCGTGATATTCGGAGAAGGTGGCCACGTACGCGTTCACGGGGACGATGTTATAGAAGACGGCGGGATAACCCGTGGTGTCGAGCGAGCCCTGGCGGTTCAGGATGAAGCGGCCGCGGAGACTGTCCTTGTCGGACAAAGTGTAGTCGATGGACGCAACGGCAGCTTCGTTATTGGTGTAGCTGGGGGCCGCAGTGGTGATCTGGCCGATGGGAATGCTGACCGCGTTCGGGGTCTGCAGACCGAGCGAGGAGTTCCCGGCGCCCACCAGCGGATATGCGCCGAAAGGCGTTGTGGCAGGGTCAGCCGCGGTACCGGCGGTGCCGAGATACTTCTTGAGCTGGTTGAGGCTGGTCTGATTGATTCCGGACATTCCGGCCAGGGTGTTCCAACCCGCCGCGGTGGGCGCGAAGACAGAGCCGCCCGAAGCGCTGTTGCCGATGGGGTTGTATTCGTAATCGACGAAGAAGAACAGCTTGTTCTTCATGATCGGACCGCCGAAATTGCCGCCGAACCGGTTGTTGTCGTACCGCGGATGCAGCGGGTTGTCCTGAACGTAATTCAGAT
>DAIDJK010000267.1 GCA_027450225.1 Bryobacterales bacterium
ACCAGCATCTGGCGCAGCTTCTGGCTGGACACCGCGCGCGTGCTCGAGACCACCAGGTTCGACTGCCTCGACACCACTTCGAGGCCCGGCTCCCGCCGTCCATGCCCGTTCGAGTGATCGAAACCGTCTATCGGCGACCGCGACATCAGGAACGAACGCAATATCCCGTTCTGCACCGCCTGCACCGGTCGGCCCGGCATTCCCTCATCGTCGTATTCATACCAGCCGTTCAGGTCCGTATTCGCGATGCGTTTGATTGTCGGATCGAATGACACGGAAAGAAATTCCGGCAGGATCTTCTCGCCCACCTTGCTGGTAAACGTCTGGCCTTCGCTCTCGTCTTTCTGGCGATGCCCCTCGATCCGATGCCCGAATATCTCGTGGAAAAAGACGCCCGAAGCGCGGCCGGAAAAGATTGCCGGTCCCGCGAACGGCTCGGCGGTCGGCGCGCGCAAAAGCGCCTCCACATTGTCGCCCACCTTTTTCACCGCCGCCTTCATCACGTCCGGCGACGGCAGATCCGCGGGGCTGAAGGCTTCGAAGGTCTTGAAATCGGAGACGTCCATGCCATCCTTCGCCCGCGCGCTTGCCGAAACCACCACGCGCGCGAAACCCCGCCCGTGCGCGATCCGGCTGCCTTCCGTATTCGCGAAATACCGGTTATCCGTGCTCTGCTGGAACTGAACTTCGGAGGAAAGCAGGTCCGGATAAACGCGGAAGAATCCGGAAAGCTGCTTCGTTTCCGCCTGCCAGCGCGCCGCATCGAAGGGCAGCGCCGCCTGCGGCTCGGATTTTGCGTAGCTTTCTTCTTTCGAGAAATCGTTGGACTGGTCGCGATCCGCCGCCTTCACCTGCTGATTGGTTCGAATGCGGATCAGACGGTCGGCCGCGCCCCGGTACACCCGGTCCGTTTCGAGCCACATCAGCTGCTTCAGCGGAATCGGAGCGTTGTCGATCGGCAAGGCGGCGCCCGACGTGAAATGAACCTGCTCCCCGCGCACGCGCCGGTAATTATCGAGCTTCGCATCGCCCACCCGAATCGTCACATCCAGATACCGGTTGCGCGAATTGTCGATCTCGTTCAGCACCCCGAGCGTCGCGCCCACCGAGTGCGTATCGAGATCCGTAATCTCATACGCCATGAAGTAAGGCGCGGGATCGGCCTTCGCCTTCAGCGCGGCGAAATTGCGCTGAAGTTCCTCCGACATCGTGACCAGGAGTGGGTGATCCGTGGCGCCGAATGCGGCGGCGGAAGCTGCAGCCAGGGCCGCAATTCGTGAGAATTTCACAAACTCAGACGATATCACGTTGCGGCGGAGTCCCAGATTCCCCCATCGTCCGAAACGGGCGTTCCCCGGCCGCCTGCTTCACGCGCCGCCGTATATCATTTGCACTTGATCACCCGCCGGCTGTTCGCTTCGTCCCTGCTCCCTCCCGTTCTCGCGCCGCTCGCGCGCGCCGCGCAAATCGCTAACCCGGGTTTGCCGAGCGATCGGACTCCGCCCGGCAGGGTGAAAATCACCGGTTTCGACATCCATAAGGTTTCCGTCCGCTGGCGCGATCTCATGTTCGTCGAAGTCAAAACCGACGCGGGCATCACCGGACTAGGCGAAGCCACGCTCGAAAGCCGCACCGATGTTGCCGAATCCGTCCTCCGCTGGCTCGAACCCGAATACTCCGGCCGCGATCCCGCCGGGCCTGAACAGCATTGGGATCGCGTGTACTACGTCGCCACTCGCTGGCGCAGCGGGCCGGCCCTGATGACCGGCCTTTCCGCCATCGACATGGCCCTGTGGGACATCGAAGCGAAGCGCCTCGGCGTCCCGCTCCATCGTCTGCTCGGCGGACCCATCCAGAAGGAATTGCGCGTCTACCACACCCACTGGGATTCTTTGATTCCGAAAGACCGCCGCAGTCCCGAAGCCTTCGCCGATCTTGCGGCAACCACGCTCGAGCAGGGCTGGACCGCCATCAAGTACACCGTTGCGCCCGGCGGCGCGGAACTCGAGCGCACGCGCGCCCGAATCGCCGAACTCGAAGCCGTCCGCAAAGTCTTTGGCGATCGCGCCGATATCGCGCTCGAATCCGCCGAAACCTTCACCGTTCGCTCCGCCATCCAGTTCGCAAACGCCATCGCCGCTTATCGGCCGCTGTTCCTCGAAGAACCCACGCTGCGCGAAAATCCGGACGGTCTCGGCGAGGTTGCGGCAAAAAGCCCCGTGCCCATCGCCACCGGCGAGGGTCTGTTCAACCGTTTCGAATTCAAACAACTGCTCGACGCGAAAGGCGCCTCCATCATCCAGCCGGACGTGATGCACGCCGGCGGCGTCACCGAAATCAGAAAGATCGCGAATCTGGCGGAAACATACGGCGTCGAAGTCGCGCCGCACCAGTGCAGCGGGCCGATTGCGCATATGGCCTCCATGGCTGCCATGTCGGTCTGCCGCAATTTCCTGATTCACGAATGCGAAGGCGCGGATAACGAACTGTTCCGCGAAATGACGAACGGAAGCTATCCAACCCAGAAGAACGGAAAAGTCCGCCTGCCGGACGCGCCCGGCATCGGCATCGAAGTGAATTTCGCGGAATTCAAAAAGCGCTGCCCGTACACGGCGATCCGCTCTCGCGCCCAGCTAGCGTACTAGTCTCCTGTCCCCGTGATTCGTGAATTAATTCCGGAGGGGTGTGAGGCGAGAGTGCGGCGGGCATAGCGGGCCATGCTGTCCAGAATCTGATCAGCAGTGCGGGTCCATACGAATGGTTTGGGATTTTCGTTATGGACGGCGATGAATTCGCGAATGGCCGACTGAAGCTCTTTGACGCTGCGGAATGCGCCGCGGCGAATCCGTTTGTTGGTGAGTTCGGCGAACCATCGCTCCACCAGATTCAGCCATGAGCCGTATGTCGGCGTGAAGTGGACATGGAATCGGGGTCGCTTGAGCAGCCAGTTCCGGATGAGGGCAGTCTTGTGCGTGCTGTAGTTATCCAGAATCAGGTGCACGTCCAACTCGGCGGGAACCTTAGCCTCGATGGTATCCAGAAACCGGCGGAACTCGACAGAACGATGCCGCTGGTGAAACTGGCCGATCACCTGACTGGTTTTCAGATCGAGGGCGGCGAACAGGGACGTCGTCCCGTGCCGCTTATAGTCATGAGTGCCGCGCTCCAGTTGACCCGGCTGCATGGGTAGCAGCGGCTGTGTTCGATCCAGCGCCTGAATCTGGCTTTTCTCGTCCACACACAGCACCAGCGCATGCTCCGGAGGGTTGATATACAGCCCCGCAATATCGCGCACTTTTTCGATCAGCAGGGGATCGGGCGACAACTTGAAGCTATCGGTGCGATGCGGCTGTAATCCGAAGGCGTGCCAGATCCGGCTGATCGTCATACGGCTCAGTCCGGTGGCTTTCGCCAGTTCCCGCGTCGACCAGTGGGTCTGCCCGCGTGGCGTGCTCTCCAGGGTCTGAATCACGACGCGTTCCACCTGCTCGTCGCTGACCTTGCGCGGCGCGCCGGGCCGAGGCTCGTCGTACAGCCCTTCCAGGCGCTGCTTCAAAAATCGCGCGCGCCACTTGACCACCATTCCACGCGAACACCGCAGTTTGCGGGCGACAGCCTCATTATCCAGACCGTCGCCACAAGCCAGCACCACTCGTGCTCGTCGCGCCAGCAACGGCTGACTCCGCGCCCGATGCGCCATTGATTGCAGCCTCGCTCGCTCTTCCTCAGTCAGAACCAACGGCTGTTTGGGTCGTCCCGTGCGCATCCGGCCTCCTGCATTTTAAGACGCAGGCGGGCCGACTTATATTACAGACTTCTGTGACAAGAGACTAGACGCGTTTTTCCCGCGCGAACTCCACATTCACGCGGTTGGGAATCAGCCCGGCTTCGTTGCCCTTGTCCAGCAGCAACTGAACGGCTTTCGGGATCACTTCGCCGGCATCGAGCGTGTACCCGTTCACGTACATCCCGACGAATTTCTCGGCCAGCCGCGGCTCCATGTCGCGCGCGAACTGCAGCGCATACTCGAGCGCTTCGGCGTGATTGTCGAGCGCATACTGAATGCTCTCCCGCATCATCCGGCAGCATTCCGATTTGATGTCGTCCGGAAGCGACCGCAGAAGCACATTGCCCCCGAGCGGCAGCGGCAAACCGAACTTGTCCTTCCACCACTTGCCCATGTCGAGCACGCGGTGGAAACCC
>DAIDJK010000268.1 GCA_027450225.1 Bryobacterales bacterium
GCGGAAGTGGCGACGATGACGTCAAACTCATCCGCCATGAAGCCGTCCTGCAGCGGCGCGCGTTCCTTCGCCGCCATGCCTCCGTGATAGGCGAAGGCGTTCACGCCGCGTTCGGAAAGGGCGGCCGCGATCTCCTGCGCATGTTTGCGGCTGGCGACGTAGACAATGCCCGGCTTGTCGGCCCAGTCCACGCGCCTCAGCAGCGCTTCGAGCTTATCGGCTTCGGACTGAAACGTCTCTGCAGCGAGATGAATGTTCGGACGGTCAAAGCCGCGCACCACAACCGCCGGATCGCGCATGCCGAGGCGCGAAACAATCTCATTCCGCACCTCAGGCCCGGCGGTGGCGGTGAGCGCGAGGACCTGCGGGTGGCCGAGGGCTTCGATCGCTTCGCCGAGTTTCAGGTACTCGGGCCGGAAATCGTGCCCCCATTCGCTGATACAGTGCGCTTCATCCACCACGAACAGCGAGGGTCCGGCGGCGCGCGTCGTTTCAAGAATCTCTGGTTTGGCGAGTTGCTCCGGAGTGAGGAAGAGAAATTCGAGATCGCCGTCTTCGAAGTCCTCGAAGGCCTCGCGCTTCTCTTCAGCGCGGGTGGCGGAATTCACCACCGCCGCGCCGCCCGCATCCACCTGCAGGAGCGTCTCGACCTGATCTTTCTGAAGCGCGATGAGAGGAGAGACTACGACCGTGGGGCCGGGGACAACGACCGCAGGAATCTGATAGATCGCCGATTTGCCCGATCCTGTGGGCATGACGGCGAGCACATCGCGCCCGGCGAGCACGAAGTCGATCGCCTCGCGCTGGCCGGGCCTGAGCGTGTGATAACCGAAGCGCTCGCGGGCAACCTCGAGAGCCGCGCGATGGCTCGCCCGCCGCAGAGCGCCATCGCGATTCGCGGAGTTGCTTTTGCGAGCCACGACGCGCCCGGGGAGTGACTATTCTTCCTCGTCTTCCTCCTCGAGCTCTTCATCATCCTCGAAATCCTCATCCTCGTCGTCGAGTTCGTCCTCGTCCTCATCTTCGTCGAACTCTTCTTCGGCATCGAGCGCGTCCTCGTCGTCGAGGTCTTCGTCTTCGTCCTCTTCTTCCTCTTCTTCGGTTTCGTCCTCGTCGATATCTTCCTCGTCCTCGTCGACCTCATCTTCCATTTCTTCGAAGCTCAGATCGTCAGGGTTGCGGCGCGGCGGGCTCAGGAGCCATTCGCTTTGATCAGTGAAGTCCAGGTACGCCATATCTCCTCTTCTTGCTCTCTTTGAGTCGGTGCTGGTGAAGCCGGTGCAAGACCACAGCCTTTGTTAACGATTCCACACCGGCCGATTCTTGCTTCCTTCGATTGCAGTTTACACGGTTGAACGTTCCCCGCGAGCATCGGATCGCAGCACAGCGCCGGGCGACATTGGCGGTGCGTAAATTTGTACGCCGGCGGGCAAGTCCGGGCGGCTGAAGGCGCCCCGGCGCTCCCCTCCCATCAGGGCGTATTTTCGCGCTGCGTTACACTGAATTTTAAATCCAAATGAAGCAAAAAATCCGTTCCACCACGGTGCTGTGCGTGCGCCGTGATGGAAAAGTGGTCATGGCCGCGGACGGCCAGGTCACGCTCGGCAGTGAAGTCCTGAAGGCAGGCGCCCGCAAGATTCGCAGGCTCTACAACGATAAGATCGTGGCCGGTTTCGCCGGCTCCACAGCCGATGCGTTTTCTTTGTTCGCGCGTTTCGAGGCAAAGCTCGAGCAGTTCAACGGGAATCTCCCGAGGGCCGTCGTCGAACTTGCGAAGGAGTGGCGCACCGACAAGATTCTTCGTCATCTGGAGGCTCTTCTCCTGGTTGCCGACGTGAAGAATACGTACATCCTGAGCGGCAATGGCGACGTGATCGAACCCGACGAAAGCGTTGCCGCCATTGGATCGGGCGGAACGTTCGCGCTCTCCGCCGCCACCGCGCTGATGCGCCATACGAAATTGAACGCGCGCCAGATCGTGGAAGAGTCGATGAAGATCGCGGGAAAAATCTGCATCTACACGAACGACAACATTACATACGAGGAACTGGCCTGATATGGTGATCTATCTGCCGCCGCAATCCGTGGAAGAAGGACCGGTCCTCGACGAACTCACACCGCGAGAAATCGTGCGCGAGCTGGATAAATATGTCATCGGGCAGCCCGATGCGAAACGCGCCGTGGCGATCGCGCTGCGTAATCGCGTTCGCCGGCAGAAACTGCCGCCTGAGATGGCGGAGGACGTGATGCCGAAGAACATCCTCATGATCGGGCCGACCGGCGTGGGAAAAACGGAAATCGCGCGCCGTCTCGCGAAGCTCGCCAATTCACCGTTTCTCAAAGTGGAAGCGAGCAAGTTTACCGAAGTCGGTTATGTGGGCCGTGACGTCGAATCCATGATTCGCGATCTGGTCGATATCGCGATCGACATGGTGCGGGATGAAAAGCTCGAAGAGGTGGGCGACCGGGCCGAGGCGGCCGCTGAAGACCGTCTGCTCGATCTGCTGGTCCCGCCGTCGCCGGAGAACAGCGAAAGCAATCAGAAAACGCGCGAAAAGCTGCGGGAGCGGCTGCGCGAAGGCAAGCTCGACGAGCGCATGGTGGAAATCGAGGTGAAGGAGCGCGCGCCATCCATCGAGATGGTGAGCAACGTGAACCTCGATGAGATGGGAATCAACTTCAAGGAGATGATCCCGGCCATGTTCGGCCAGCGTCCAAAGAAGCGGAACATGCGTGTGGCGGACGCGCTCGATTATCTGATCCAGGAAGAAGAGCACAAGCTGATCGACATGGATCAGGTGACGCGGCTGGCGCTCGACCGCGTGGAATCGAACGGCATCATCTTCCTCGACGAGATCGACAAGATCGCCGGGCGTGAAGGCGGCCACGGTCCCGACGTCAGCCGGGAAGGCGTGCAGCGCGACATTCTGCCCATTGTGGAAGGAACCACCGTGAATACGCGCTACGGTTTCGTGCGTACGGATCATATCCTCTTCATTGCGGCCGGAGCATTCCACGTCTCAAAGCCGAGCGACATGATCCCCGAGCTGCAGGGGCGTTTTCCGATTCGTGTGGAGCTGAAATCGCTCAGCGTGGAGGATTTCGTCCGCATTCTGAAGGAACCGAAGAACGCGCTCGCCAAGCAGTACACGGCGCTCCTCGAAACCGAGGGCATCAAACTGAACCTCACGGACGATGCGCTCCAGGAGGTCGCCAGATTCGCGGCCGACGTGAACGAGCGGTCCGAAAACATCGGCGCGCGGCGGCTGCACACCATCATGGAAAAGCTGCTCGAAGAGATTTCCTTCGAAGGGCCGGACCTGCGCAAGAAGAACGTGAAAGTGGACGCGGCCTATGTGCGCAAGCAGCTGGCCGACATCGTGAAGGACCAGGATCTCAGCCGGTATATTCTCTGATGATTCGGACCGGGCGTGCGTGCGCGCTGCTGGCCGCCGCGCTCGGCGCAATCGTGATTGCAGGCTGCGGTTATCCTGGTGAACCACTCCCCCCCGCGTTGAAGCGTCCGGTTCGCATTGTGGACCTTACCGCGTTCGAACGCGGATCGAAGCTCCTGATTCACTTCACCATTCCAGCGCTCACTACCGAAGGACTTCCGGTGAAAGGAACGGAGCCGCTCGATGTCCGGATCGGCCCGGTTCCCGCCGGCCATTTCGACATGAATGCGTGGGCGCGCTCCGCCGAGCGGATTCCCGAAAACGACATCCATCGCAATCCCCCGCTGGCCGATATCGAAATCGACGCCGCTCCTTTTTATGGCAGGAGCGTCATCGTTGCGGCGCGCGCGCTGAGTCCGAAGGGCCGCGACGCCGGCTGGTCGAACGTATTGCACTTTCGCGTTGTGCCCGCTTTGCCGAAACCCGCGGCGGTGGAATGGAAGAACGCGCCGGATGCGGTTCAACTGACGTGGCATGCGGCAGCGCCTTCCTTCCGCGTCTTCCGCCGCCTCGCCGGGCAATCCGACTGGACGCTTCTCGGCGTGGTGAACAAGCCGGAGTATCTCGACGCCGCCATCGAGTACGGCAGGACTTACGATTACCAACTCCAGTCGATCGAGAAAGTCGATGATGACCAGTTCGCCGAAAGCGAGCCCGCGCAACTGGAAAGCGTAAAGCCGCTCGACACCTTCCCGCCGGCGGTTCCGTCGGGGCTTACTGCGGTGCCGGGCACGAAGAGCATCGAGCTTGTCTGGAACCGGAATACGGACAAGGATTTTGCGGCCTATCGCGTGTATCGCGACGGCAAACTGCTGGCGAAAAGCATCGTCACCCTGGCGTACAGCGACCGCGACGTGAAACCGGGCCAGACGTATTCCTATCAGATCAGCGCGGTGGACCGCGCGGGCAATGAAAGCCCGAAGAGCGAACCAGTTTCGGCGGCGCTGCCGTAACGAAATGCCGCTCCAGGCTACTATAGTGATTCCGAATGCCAGCACAGATCCTGCTTCAGGGCGTGCTGCCGGGGATTGAAGAATTCCTTCTCGCGGCGCCTTCCGATCGCGATAATCGCGTCTTCGAAACCCGGCTGATGTGGTTGGTCACGGCGGCAGAAGTGTTGCCGCGCGCCCTGCTCGCTCATCTGAGTCTTCCTCCCATCCTGCTTGGATCCTCCGATCCCTCGGGCTTTCTGGTGATCCTGCCGGATCAGGCTCGCGCCGACGAGGCGAACGAGTTTCTCACCCGAACCGCGGAGAAGCTGCGAGAAGCAACAGGCGGGCTGGTACGTCTTCTCTGGGGTTCCACCGAGAATCTGGGCGACTGGACCGTGGTTCGCAAGCGGCTGGCCGATGGTCTGCGCCAGCGGGACCGCAAGCGGGTTCTCGCCTCCGGATTCTTCGACCCCTTCGTTCCTCCGGCTGCGCCCCCGGATATTCTTCCACGCGGCCTGCGCGACGCGGCGCATGTCGGCTGGAGCTTCGATTTCCCCGCCCTGATATCGCCTGAAGGCGGTGACTACACGTGGGATCTCGGCAGCCAGGCGGCGGCGAACAATGTCGCGCTCACGCGGCATGCGGCAAGGAACGGCGGAGCGGTCGCGTCCGTCAGGGAACTGGCGAAGCGCTCCGAAGGAAGAAAGCTCTGGGGCGTGCTGCGCGGGCAAATCGACGATTTCGCCACCCGCATGCGGCGGCTTCACACGGTGGAAGAGCATGTGCAGTTTTCCATTTTGTACAAGCAGTTCACGGCGGGCGAGATCGAATTGCTGTGCTCGCACGGTGACTTTTTCCAGCGCGTGACAGTGCTGTATTCCGGGAGCTCCGATTTCGCGCTTTGCGGCTCATGGGACGCTCTGGCGGGGTTCGCCCGCGAACTGCAGCGTGTATTCGCGCGGTTCGCTGACGAAAACCTGAAGGAACTTCCCGGCGCGGAAGCCAAAACCATGACTATGGCGATCTCAATCGCCGATCCCGGCGATTCTCTGGCTCGCGTGTGGGAAGATTGCGGACGCGATCTCGCCATTGCCAAGGCAGCCGATAAGGATTGCCTGTATATGCTCGGGCGGGTGCTCGAGTGGAAGCAGTTGAACGACGCCGCGGACCTGAAGGATGCGATCGTGCGGCTGAACGAGGAGTTTCGCGGCGGCCGCGTTTTCCTTTCGCAGCTCCGCAATCTGTATAAGAAGGTGGAAGGTCCGGACCGCGTGGATGAGGACCGGCTGGTGGCGCGCGCCGCCAGGTTCCAGCGGCGCTTTGCGCGCGTCGCCACGCGCCGCGAGCGTGAGTTCCAGAAGCTTCGCTCGCACCTGATGAAGGAAGTGGCGGGACGCAGCGAGCGCGGCAAGTTGAAATTGCGTCCCGAGGGCCTGGTCGCGCTCGAGTGGGCGCGGCTGGCGGAAGACTAGCGCCGGAAAAAGAACACGTCGGCGGCAGCGGCCGGAGCCGACCAATTAAGCTGAAAGATTCGACATGGCTGAAGAGCAGGCGGCACAACAGGGGAATCGCGAGAGTCGTCCTCCGCGTGAAGGCGGACGGCCCCCGGGCGGCGGTGAGCGCCGCGGTCCGGGTGGCGGCCCCGGTGGAGAGCGGCGCGGTCCCGGCGGGGAGCGTCACGGCGGAGACCGGCGCGAAGGCCGTGGGCCGGGTGGACCCGGCGGCGACCGGCGCCCCGAGGGTCCGCCGGAAATTGACATCGACAAGCTGATCAACGACAGCCTGTATCTCGACAACCAGGCGCACGCGGTCGTCAGCCGCATGCGCGACATGGATTCGGGCACGCGCAGCCAGCTTCGCCGGTTGTACAGCGCGGTTCGCCGCGCCACCCGCGCGCCCGAAAACGAGCGGCAGCATGAGTTCGTGATGCTGCGCGCCCGGCTGGCTTACACCATCGCGCGGCATGGGCTGCGCAGTCTGGACCAGCTCGAGCGCCTGCTGCTCCAGGTAACGCGCAAGAACGAAGCGCGCGGCTACGAGCGGTTTCGCGATCTTTTCGAAGCAATAGTCGCTTATAACGAATAGCGGCTGGAAGCGAATAACGACAACTTCATGAGCGCGCACACGGCACAAACGGAACTGAAGCTGATCGGCAAGCTGATTGTCGAGGGAGATCTGCACTGCGAGACCGGGCTCCACGTGGGAGCGGGCAAAGGCTCGCTCGAAATCGGTGGCGCGGATAATCCTGTGGTCAAAGATGCGTACGGCCGTCCCTACGTGCCGGGCAGCACCATCCGGGGGCGCATCCGGGCGCTGCTCGAGCAGGCGACCGGCATGGCGGTTCCGGGCGAGCTCGTTTTCATCTCGAAACGCAAAGGACAGGAAGTCCGCATACACCAGAGCGACCGGCCGGACGATGAAATCTGCATCCTCTTCGGACGCAGCCCGGGGCGCATGGAAAAGGTGGGCGGCGGCGACATCGAAAGTACGCACGCCACCCCGGCGCGGCTCAGCGTATTCGATGCGCCGCTGGTTCCGGAAAGCATCACCGCGCAGATGCGCGAGAACCTCGATGACGAACTGACCGAAGTGAAGAGCGAGAACGCGATCGACCGCATCACCTCCCAGGCGAATCCCCGCACGCTCGAGCGTGTGCCGGCCGGAGCGCGTTTTCAGGTGCGCATGGTGCTCGATATTCTGTGCCCCGAAGATTCCCTGCTCCCCGGCCTGTTCGCCCAGGGTCTTCGCCTGCTCGAAGACGACACGCTCGGCGGCGGCGGATCTCGCGGCAGCGGGCGCGTGCGCTTCGCCAATCTGAAGCTGACCTGGCGGGATCGCGATTATTACGCCTCGGGCGGCGCGGAACGTGAACTGGCGTCCGGCGCGGATGCCGCCGGCCTGCAGGCCAGAATCCGGGAGATCGGCGACTCTTTGTTTGCGGCTCCCGCAACCGCCTGACCGCAGATGGCGCTGATCGAAGTCAGGCTGCGGCCAACCGGACCCTGGCGCACCGGAGATGCGACGGGCGATCGCGAACGCACGTCCGCGATTTACCGCAGCGATGCGCTCTATTCCGCCGTAACTCACGCCATGAGCGCCCTTGGCTGGCTCGAAGAGTGGCTGGATGCGACGGCCCGGGCGGCCGGCGAACCCGCCGTACGCTTCAGTTCCCTGTTCCCGTTTCAGGGCGAAACCCGCCTGGGTCCGCCCCCGCGAACGCACTGGCCCGCGTCCGGCGCGGCCCGCAGTCAATTGCAGAACGCAAGATTCGTTCCGCTCGAATTCGCCAGAGGCGCGGCATTCGATGAGTCGCAATGGGCAGTTGAGGGCAGTTCCGGCGCCATGCTTCCCGCCGGAGCATCAACGCCGTTTACCATCGGGCTTCGCAGCTTCGCCGCGATCGACCGGTTGAGCGGCGCATCTGAGCCGCATCGCGCCGCCTGCATCGAATTCGCTCCCGGCGCCGGCTGGTGGGGTTTGGCCGAAATCGGCGGCGAGCCGTGGGAATACCGCGTGAAGAGCGCCTTCCGCCTGCTGGCCGACTCCGGTTTCGGCGCGGGACGAAGCAAAGGATGGGGCCGCGCCGCGGAGCCGGAGTTTCGGCCGGCCGACGATATGGCGGCTCCTCAAAATAGCGGCGCATGGTGGCTGCTCTCGCTTTTTTCGCCCCATGAAACAGACGCGGTGGATTGGTCGCGTGGCGACTATGCCGCCGAAACCCGCGGCGGATGGGTGGAAAGCGTCGCCGGTTCCGCGCGCAAGAAACAGGCGCGGTTTCTCACCGAGGGCTCCGTCCTCGCCGCCCCTTCTCTTCGCGGCCGCGCCGTCGATGTGGCGCCCGAGGGCTTCCCGCACCCGGTTTATCGCTCCGGCTTTGCCCTCGCGCTGCCGGTCGCGCTGGAGACGGAAGCATGAAGTATCGCGTCACGGTGCTCACGCCGACTCTTGTGGGCGACGGCCGCCGCCTCTCCCCCGTCGATTACATGGTGTGGCGGGATCAGGTGAACGTGCTCGATCAGTCCCGCATTTTCCGCATGCTTTCCAAAAGCGCGGGGCCGCGGCTCGATAACTACCTCTCGCAGATTCGCAAGGCGACGAAGCTCGATTTCGCTTCCTGGGGCGGCTACGCGCAAAATTTCGCCTCGCGCCGGATTCCCTTCGAAGACTCCGCATACACGCCCTACTGGGAAAAGGCGCCGGCCGAAAGCCTGTTCATTCCCGAGTTCGCTTCGGGCGACGCCGGACCGTTCCTGCCCGGCGCCCCGGTGAAAGGCGCATTGCGGGCGGGCCTCGTGTTCGCAAACGTCAAGCCGCAGTTTCTGCGGGACGCCGCCAGCCGTCTCACCGGGGAACGCGCGCCCCGGCGTCCGGCCGAAGCCGTCGAGCAGCAGGCGATCGGCGCCGGCGGTTCGGACCGCATGCGCGTCTTCTCCATCGCCGATTCCGGAAAACAACCCCGCGAAGCATTCCGCGTCTACATGCTGCGCCTTTCCACGCTGGTGGCAAAAGGCCCCGGACAGTTCGCGCTCGGATGGAAACAGGCCGGACGCGGCGCCGCGGATGGCCGCCGCCCGGAGGAAGGCACGCCGTCGTTCGCCGAGATGGCCACGCCCGGAACCGTGTTCGAAGGCGACTGGCGTGAGAACGATTTTCTGAACGGCGCCGATGTTCGAAAAATTCTGCGCTGGAACGAGCCGGTCACCCGGGAGCGCCTGTTTGCCGCCGCAAACCGCTACGCCGCGAACCAGCTGGAAACTCACGCGCAGTATGCGAAATGGACCGGGCTCGAAGCGTTGGGCGCTTCTGTAGCCGGTCTGCAGCAACGCCTCGAATCGGCGCGC
>DAIDJK010000269.1 GCA_027450225.1 Bryobacterales bacterium
AGACGAGGAGGCCAAGCGAATCGGCCCAGTAGAGGAAACGCGGGTCCTCGATCTTCTGGTGCTTGCGGACGCCGTTGAAACCCATCGCTTTGGCGAGTTCCACATCGCGGCGCAGCGCGTCGTCATCGGGCGCGGTAAGGCCGCTTTCCGGCCAGTAGCCCTGGTCGAGCACCATACGCAGCGGATAGGGGCGGCCGTTGAGCACGAAACGATCGCCCTGAACGCCGATGGCGCGCAGCGCGGTGTAGCTGCGCGCGAAATCGACGAGTTCGCCGCGCGAGTTCAGCAGACGGAGTTCGGCGTGGATGAGCGTGGGCGATTGCGGACTCCACAAAAGATCGTTGCGGTAATCGTCGATGCCAGGGTCAGAGAGCGCGATGCGGCGGTGCACTTCGCCGGAAACCACATGGTAAGTGTCATCGGCCAGCAGAAGGTTGCCGACTGACATGCGCACGTTGAGCTTCAGCCCGTCATCGCGGCGCCCTTCGAGGCGCGCCTGAACGCCCAGCTCCCAGCGCTCGAGGTTGGGAGTCCAGCGGACGCTGCCGATCCAGGTTGGCGGCGTCTGTTCGATCCAAACCGTCTGCCAGATACCCGTGGTGCGGTAGTACCAGATGGAATGGGGATCGAGCATCCAGTCCTGCTTGCCGCGGGGCTTGGAGAGATCGGAGGCGTCATCTTCGGCGCGGACGACGATGGTTTGCGGACCGGCGGGGACAAAGAGATCGGTGATGTCGGCGTAAAAAGGCGTGTAGCCGCCTTCGTGGGTGCAGGCGCGCGCGCCGTTCACCCACACCGTGGCGCGGTAATCCACCGCGCCGAAGTGCAGCAGCAGGCGATTGCCGGGTAAAAGTGGACACTCCACCTGGCGGCGATACCACACGGCGCGGTAGAAGCCCGTATCACTGATGCCGCTTGCCGGAGCTTCAGGCGCAAACGGAACGGTGATGACGCGGTCGAAGAGAACTTCGCCGGGCTCGGCCCAGCCTTCATCCCGATCGAGCGCGAATTCCCACTTGCCATTGAGGGACAGCCAGTGGTCGCGTTCGAGCTGCGGGCGCGGATAGGCGTGGGAAATGACTAATTCGTCCTGCATTTGGTCTGGAGTGCCAGGTTGTGCGAATGGTCTCTGATCCGAAGAGCGATCGGGATAATTTGCTGCGGGCGACTGCGGTTTTTCCGGGGTCAACGCACCACTTCCACGGGTAATTTCGAGCGCGAGTGTTGCAGTCGAAGGGGCTCGGGGGGAACCGGATACGCTCAGTCCGGGACCCTCAACTGCTCCGGATTATACGATGCGGCGGGAATTTCTTCCGTTACCGTCAGGACACTCCCGGCGCGCGAAACGCCACCCGAGGACGATGGCGGACAACAGAAGCAGCGCCACTGTGGTTCGGGGCTCCGGAGAGACCAGGTAATCGATGGTGAGACTGGAAGTGGCCGAAGCGTCGCCGGAGACCGCGAGCACCGGCGGATTCTGGCCGATGAACGAAGGATCGCCCCAGCCCGTGAAGGCCGCCGAGGCTGAATCGAAAATCGTCACCGGAACGATGCCGCCCGGGTGAATGACCGTGGGGTCCATGGCGACGGGCACGGGGCCGTTCAGATTCAGCGACCTGTAGCCAGGCGCGGCGCCGTCGATGTTGAAAGTGTCAATGTAGTTCGCGCTGCTCACCTGCGAACAGGCGAGCGTTTCGATGAGTTGCGTGACCTGCAGGGCGCCGCTCTCGAGACAGCCGCTGCCGGGATCGGACGGCGTGACGCTGAAGTCCGCCAGCAAGGTGACGTTCAGGATCGCGTCCAGTACCGTCGCGCCTGCGGGGAGGGTATTCAGGGTGAGGCTGAGATCGGCTGAACCGCCGCCGCTCGAAAGTGAGGAATCCGGAGCACTGCGGCCGGAACCGGTGAACGACCAGGAAGCGGTGCGCTGAAATGTGATGGTCGCTGCGGGAGCAAGAGACGCCAGTAATAAAAGAGCAATAAAGGCACGGATGCGGGAAGGCATGACGCGATTGGAGCAACTCGGCGCAGCCGCGGCAATGAACCCATTCCGTTACGGGAACGCGTTCGGGCGATAGATCACAGTTGGGCGCGGAGCCCGGAAATCAGATCTGAAGAATCTCGAATGTGCGGCCGATTTCGAGGACGGCGCGCATGACGCGGTCGTACCTCATCCGCATGGGGCCGAGAACGGCGATACGCGTCCGAAGGCCGGAGGGAAGATCCACATTGATGCCGATGAGCGCCAGCTCACGCATGGCCGGATGGGCGTCTTCGAGACCGATGTGAACGCGGACCTCGCCGCCGGAGGATTCCAGAAAGCGATCGAGCAGAGCGACAATACGGCTCTTCTCTTCGAGAGCTCGGAACAGATCCCGCATGCGCTCGCGGGTGAGGTGAAGATCGAGCCCGACCAGATACGAGGCGCCGTCGAGCGACACGCGCGCGTCCTGATCGGCCAGCAGCAGGCCTTTGCGGTAAAGCAGATTCAACTGCTGGAGAACGGCATCGTAAGTGGCGCGTTCCTCTTCGATGCGGCGCAGAAGCTCGGCGCGCGCGCGTTCCAGCGTCCAGCCGGAGAAGTTCTGGTTGATGTAGTTGCGCAGACGGCCGAGTTCATCGGGACTGAGCTGCTGGTCGAGCGATATCACCCGATTCTGCAGCCGCTGATCTCGGGTGACCACGATCATCAAAATGCGCCGGTCCGCCAGACCGATCAGCTCGATGTGGTCGAGTTCCTGAGCCGTGGCGGGTATAGCAGTGGCAATGCCCACGTTCTTCGTGACTTCGGTGAGGACACGGGCGGCAATGGCGACCCGGTCTTCCAGCGTCTCCCCGTTCTGGATCTGGTTGACGATGCGGTCGCGGTCGGCCGGTGAAATGGCGCGTGGCTCCACGGAAGCGACGAAATCGCGGAAAGCCTTTTCGGTGGGGATGCGGCCGGCCGAAGTGTGCGGCTGGGAAAGATAACCGGCGTCGGAAAGATCCGCCATCACGTTGCGGATAGTGGCCGGGCTGAGGGCCAGCGGTCCCAGCCGCGAGAGCGTGCGGGACCCGACTGGTTCGCCCGTATCGATGTACGCGCGAACGATCAGATGCATGATGTCCCGTTCTCTGGGGGTTAACTCCCGTTGAGACAACACGATGCGCTTACAGCTCTCCCTGCTCCTGAATATACCGTTACAAACGCGCTCTGAGCAAGAGCAGCGCCATCCGGGGGCGCCAAACGAGTACTCAGAGGGTTGGACGTATCGAAACGGACGGGGTCATCGCTTAGAATAACCGAACAATCATGCCCGAAAAGAAGCCGCAGACCCGCGACAACCACACACGCCTCGATCCGTGGTTCCATTTCTTTCTGTTTCCGCTTTCGGCCGCGCTGATGGTCGCCGCGGCGATACAGATTCCGGCCAATCCGTTGCACGGCGGGATGTTCCGCTTCCTCGAAGCGTTATGCGTGACGGGCAGCGTGTTGCTTTGCCGCGTCTACAGCCTGAGGGTGCAGGACAGGGTAATCCGGCTGGAGGAGCGGTTGCGCCTGGCTTCGCTGCTATCGCCCGGCGACAGCGCGCTCGCGAATGCCCTGACGGAGTCGCAACTGGTGGCGCTGCGGTTCGCCTCCGACTCGGAAGCGCCGGCGCTTGCCCTGCGCGCGGTGAACGAAAATCTGACGAGCAAACAAATCAAGCAGGAGATTCGCGAATGGCGTCCGGATTACTGGAGAGTCTGACGTTTTGCGCGCCGCCCCGGCGTGACAATTGTTTACGCGCCTGTAACGGGCGGGTGTGTCAGGATCGCGTATTGCTGGTATTTGCTTAAATGGTTCCTCAGGTTGCTCCTTTGGTCCGGCCGTCCGCAGCCGGCCGTTATTTTTCGGCTCTTCTCGGGATTTTCGCGCTCAGCGGCTGCGCCGCGCTGATGTATGAAGTGGTCTGGTACCAGTCCCTGCAACTGGCGATCGGGTCCACCACAGTCTCGATGGCGTTTCTGCTGGCCGCGTGGATGGGCGGGCTGTCGCTTGGGGCGGCGATTGCGCCCCGCATCGCGCGCCAGATGCGGGAAGGGTACGGACTGCGTCTCTACGCGGCGATCGAACTTGGAGCGGCGGTGCTGGGCGTCTGCGTCACAGCGGCGATTCCGCTGGTGAGCGGCGTGTATTTCGCGGGCGCGGCGCACGGGTTTCCCAACATGCTGCTGCGCGGCGTGGTCTCCGCGCTTTGCCTGCTGCCGCCGACGCTGCTGATGGGCGCGTCGCTTCCCGTGATGGCGCGCGTGCTCGCGCCGGACGCCGATTCTTCCCGAAGGCTCGGACTGCTTTACGCCGCGAACACAACGGGCGCTGTGGCCGGATGCCTGCTGGCGGGATTCTGGCTGCTGCGAATTTATGACGTGACCGTGGCCACGCTTGCCGCGGCCGCGCTGAATTCCGTGGCCGCGCTGGCCGCCCTGGCGCTGCGGGTTCAACCGGACGAAGAAGCCCGCAACGAAGCCCACAGCCGCGAGGACGCGCGCCCCGAAGTGGCCAGGGCCGACCGCGCGGTATTGATTTCAATTGCGCTCTCCGGCGCGGTGGCGCTTGGCGCGGAGATCGTGTGGACCCGGTTGCTCGGCATGCTGCTGCTTGGGACGGTTTACGTCTTCGCGATCATTCTCGCCGTGTTTCTGGCGGGGATTGCCATCGGAAGCAGCGCAGCAGCGAAGATGCTTCGCCGCGTGCAGGCGAGAACCGCGCTGGGCGTCACGCAAATCCTGCTGGCGCCGGCCATTGCGTGGACCGCCTTCGCGATCACGCGCGTGCTGCCCTGGTGGCATGACGACTGGCTCGATACGCAAAATGCATGGCGCTTGTACGGACTCGATCTGGAGCGGGTCCTGATCGCCATTCTGCCGGCGGCGATTCTGTTCGGCGCGTCCTTCCCGTTCGCCTGCCGGGCGCTGGCGAAGCGCGAAGAAGACGATCCGCAGGCGACGGCGTCGAAGGTCTATACGGCGAATACTCTGGGCGCGATCGCGGGGGCGCTGCTCATTGCGCTCTGGGTCATTCCGGCTTTCGGGACCAGACACGCGCAGCAGGCGCTGGTGGCCGGCTCGCTGGTATCGGCCGGCGTGGCGCTGATGCGGCGTTCGTTCCGGCCGGTTCACGGCTTCGCCATGGCCGCGGCTGCGCTTTGTCTGCTGCTGGTGCCGGAAACCCCGGCCGACCTGATTGCCTACGGACGCTTCATGGCGCTGAACGCCGGTTATTCGACGGTGCTCTACAAAGGCGAAGGCCGCAATTCCTCGCTCGCGATCACGCAGTGGGCGAACGGGACCACCTACATCAACGTGAACGGCCACGTGGAGGCGACCACCGAACCTTACGACATGAAACTGCAGCGCATGGTGGGGCATCTGCCGGCGCTGCTGCATCCGAATCCGAAATCCGTGCTGGGGATCGGCTTTGGCGCGGGTGTTTCGGCGGGCACGTTCACGCGCTACCCGGGAATTGAGCAGATCACCATCTGCGAGATCGAGCCGCTGATTCCGCCCGCATCGACGCGCTATTTCCCGAATGAGAACTATTCGGTGATGACGAACCCGCGGACGCACATCGAATTCGACGATGCGCGGCACTTTCTGCTCACGACCACGCGCAAGTTCGACGTGATCGCCTCCGATCCGCTGGACGTGTTCATCAAAGGCACGGCGGCGCTGTATTCGAAGGAGTATTTCGAGGCGGTGAAGCGCCGGCTGAATCCCGGCGGGATGTTCAGCCTGTACGTGCCGTTGTACGAGACCAGCGAAGACACGATTCGCGGCGAACTGGCGACATTCTTTGCGGCTTTTCCGAACGGGACCGTGTGGGCGAACACACGCGATGGGCAGGGTTACGACATGGTGTTCCTCGGATCGCTCGAGCCGCTGAAGATCAATGTGGATGAGATCGAGGCACGGCTGCTGCGGCCGGATTACGGGCCTGTGGCGCAGTCGCTGGCGGAGGTTGGAGTTGGTTCAGGCTACCAGCTGTTCGCGACGTACTCGGGCAATGCGAACGACCTTGCGCCGTGGACGCGCGGGGCGGAGATCAATCGGGATTCGAACCTGCGGCTTTCGTATCTGGCCGGATGGGGAGTCAATTCAAAACTGGCGGACGATCTGTACCGCCGGATGATTTCCTATCGAAAGAAGCAGGCCGCGCCATTTACGGGGACGCAGGAGAGCGTGGGACGGGTATTGTCGATGATGGAGTGAGCCGCTTCCTCAACGCTCCGCCGGATCGACGATGAAGAAGTTCCTGGACCCTGGCGCCCCTGCAAGCGGCAACACCGCCGCTCCGGCGCACGCCAAAGCCTCAGGACCTTCTTACTGCGAAAGCATCAAAGAGTTACTGTTCTTTCACTACCTCTCGGGGGTCTTTGTCTTCCCTCAGGCCGGCGAACTTCGAGTGCCGAAGGTGGTCAGCTTTGGTCCACTCGGCGAAATCCACCCGAACAATGAGCTCCGGCTTCAGCCAGCAGCAATCTTTCATGGCTTCTGCCGTAAGCGCCTTGCCGCGGCGCGCGTTGTTCGCTTCGGGAAGATTGGCGAAAGGGCACTTCGTTGCGCCCAGGCCGCGAAATCGCTCGAAAACCGCGCGCCGGGTCTCCGGGACGAAGCCATTCTTGATCTTCGCGATGAAGATGAGGCGATCGCCTTCGTAATAGCCGGCAAGAAGAGATTGGAAATTGTCCCCCGCCGGAATGTAGCCGCCTATCACAAGCTCCTGACCCTTGTTGAGCCGCATCTTGCGCCATGCGCCGGAGCGTAGGCCAGGCTCATAGAGGCTGTCGAGGCGCTTGGCTACCACACCCTCGAGGCCCTGCTCTCTTACCGCGGCCACGATATCGGCAGGAGGCGCGTTCAGGGCGGCCGAAAGCCGCACGGGATCGCGGAACTGGCGCGCAAGGGCTTCCAGCACCTCGCGTCGTTTCCGGAGCGGCAGGCCGGCAAGGGATTTGCCGCGGTACCCGATCACGTCGAAGACATAGTAAGCAATCACCGGCGCGGCGCCGCCTCGATTCTGAAGCGCGTTGAACGAAGGGCGCCCGCGCGGATCGAGCGCGACGATTTCCCCATCGAGAATAAGGCCGGTTTCGAGGACTTCGATCGCGCGCCGCAGCGCGGGGAAATCGGGATCGAGACGATTATTGTTGCGCGAGAGAATTTCCGAATTGGCTCCCCGGCAGTACGCCAGCGCGCGGTATCCATCCAGCTTGATTTCGTACTGCCAGTTCGGCCCTTCGGGCAGGTCGGCGACGGATTCACACTGCATCGGCGGGATAAAGCCCGAGAGCGCCGGGGGAAGCGTATCGGGATCGAGGTCCGGAACCGGCGTGCGGTTGCTTCGCCACGTTGCGCCGGGATTCGCCGCGATTTCTTCGATGGTCCGGCCGGAAAGAGCGGAGCGGGTTTCGCCGCCGTCCTTTGCGGGAGGCATCGCCGGCTCGCCGCTTTTGATCAGGAACCAGTTCTTCCTGTCCTGCTCACGGGCATTCCGCAGCGTCCACTCACCGCGCACCTTATGGCCTTCCAGAAAGATGCGCATCATGCCCTTGTAATAGTTGCCTTCCATCAGTTCCCACGTCCCGATATCCCAGACCTGCACGGAGCCGCCGCCGTATTCGCCCGGCGGGATGACGCCTTCGAAATCGAGATACGCCAGCGGATGGTCTTCCGTGGCCATGGCGAGGCGCTTTTCGTCGAGCGCGTAAGGCACGCCTTTGGGAACCGCCCAGGATTTCAACACGCCGTTCATTTCGAGGCGAAGGTCATAGTGGAGATGCGATGCGGCATGCTTCTGGATGACGAAACGACGCCGCGCGCCCTGATGGCTGGCGGTTGGCCCCGCGGATTCAAGTTCCGTGGCCCCGGCGAAAGCCCGTTTCGCGCTGAACTCTTCGAGCGCAGGCGTGCTGGTGCGCGCTTTCGAAACCTTCAGATCCGCCGCGGGCAGCTTCTGTTTCGCTTTCAGCAGGGGGGCGAAAAGGTCACCGGATTTTTCCGCGCGCGCAATGGCCTGCTCCGGCGTAAAGAAGAGCGCATCGCGATCGCGTTTGGACAGCGCGGCCTTGAGTCCGCCCCAGGAGACCGGCATCGAGACAAAAGGCTCGTCTACTTTGGCGCGCAGTGAATAGACGCCGATAGTAGTCTTGAAATCCGCATTCTGGCTCCAGTAGATGAAGACTTTGCCGCCGCGCACGCTCTTGTCCATCTTTGCGACGCAGAGATCCGGGTATCGCCTCTCGAATTCTTCGGCAAGCTTGTGAGCGAAGGCGCGCGTCTGTTCATAGGTTGCGGCGGTGTTCAGCGGCACATACAGCTGCAGGCCCTTGGAGCCGGATACCTTCACGAGCGACTTCAGCTTGCGGCGGTCGAACCAGGATTTCAGATGCAGGGCGACTTCGGCGCAGGTAAAGATATCCGCGGGCGCGCCGGGATCGAGGTCGAAGACGATCGCGCGCGGCTGCCCGATGTTCGGCGCGGTGTGCAGAAAGGGATGCAGTTCAAGACTTGCGATATTCGCGCACCACACCAGCGTGGCAAGGTCGTTGATGAGTATGTACCGGATGGGAGTTCCGCCCGCATGCCGCGGTACCGGGAAGGTTGCGACCCATTCGGGCGCATAGCCGGGCGCATCCTTTTCATAGAAGGCCTGTCCATGGACGCCATCTGGGAATCGCTTCAGGGTAACCGGGCGGCTTTTGAAGTGCGGCAGAAGGTAAGGCGCGATCCGGATGTAGTAATCGATTGCCTGACCTTTGGTGAAGCCGGAAGGATAAAGGATCTTATCGAGCCGGGATAACTTCAGCAGCCGGCCGTCGATGGTTACCTGTTGATCGGGAGCAGCCACTACAGGCTATTGTGCAGGCGGGGCGCCGCGGAGGTCTACAGGATTCCGCGGCGTCCCGTCGAGCGAAACGGCTTGATTGTTCACCGAAGTCAAATCTTCACTTAGTGAGGTGTCGAGGTGGAACCCGCTCCGGTTCCCGTGCTGCCGGTTCCCGTGTTGCCGGAACCCGCGCCGGTTGCGCCGCCCACGCCCGTGCTGCCGCTTCCCATCGTGCCATTGCGACCGTTCGGCGTCGTGGTGTTGCCGGTGCCTGTATTCCCCGTACCCGCGCCGGTTGAACCATAGGCGCCGGTACGGCCCGTCCCGCCCGAGCCGTAGGTGCCAGTGGTGCCGGTACCCGTGCCGTAGGTTCCTGGGCCCGCATTGCCGTGCGGGTTTGTGCCGGTTGTGCCGGTTCCCGCGGCCCCGGTTCCGCTGGTCGCGCCTGTGCCTGTGCCG
>DAIDJK010000270.1 GCA_027450225.1 Bryobacterales bacterium
ATCGCTCCCATGTAAATATACGCGAAAATTCCGGAAACTGTCCACTCCTCGGGCGGCACCACGCTGCGGACACGGGTGGCCAACCCAAGCACCACGTGAGAAAAGCGCGTCTATCAATGCTTAATCGGGCTGTTTTGCCGACTGCAGTTCTGAAAAGGCTGGCATAGGCGGTTCGATTCCGTCCGTGGCCACCAATCCTTTAAAGCCTCGTCCAATAGAAGCTGGTCCAGCCTGCTGACAGCGATCGAAGAGACCTGCTCCGACGCTGGTCACAGGAATTTTCCGGTATTTCTCGTTTGTGCGCGCGTACTCGCAAGGCCCTTTTTTTCGAGCATTTGCGTGCAATCCGGTCTGCAAGCCGGGCTGGAAATGCTTCAGGGATGACTGCTGACGCGAAGTACATTGTAGTCGCGACGAGGAGAAGCGCCAACAACAAGGCGCAAGGCATGCGTGAGCGCGTGCCGAGCGGTTGTTGCCGCGCCCCGTCCGGCTATCAAAGGAGAAAAACTCAGTGTACTCGCCACAGTCCAATCCGCAGCCCCTCGGGGCTGTGAAAGTACCCACGCCGGGAACGCCGGTGCCCCTGAACACCGCGCTCGTCACCGCTGGCGTATGCGTCGCGACCGACGCGATTCCGGTGAACAAAATCAGCATCGTGTCCCTGCCATCGAACACGGGCCGTGTGTACATCGGAGTGGCGGGAATGAACAAATCCACGCTGGCCGGTGTTTTGTACGTATTTTCGTCGGCCAATTCCGGCTGGCAGATCACCAACAACCGCGCCGAGAATACGTACCGGGTCGATCACCTGTACATCGATGCGGACAACGCCAACGAGGGTATCTACGGTGGGATCGATCAGGTCTAACCGTAGTCTCTGCCAACACATTTGCGCGGCGATGTTGCTGGCCGCGGGTGTGGCTTCGGCGCAGATCGGACCCTCGGGCGGCGGCTCGACCGGATCAGGGACGGGACCGCAGGGGCCGGCCGGCAATTCGGTACTGAACGGCGTCGGCGCGCCTGCGTCGGCCGTGGGAAACAACGGCGACTTCTATCTGCGAACCGATACGACATGCCTGTACGGTCCGAAGGCATCGGGAGCGTGGCCGGGTTCCTGCACGTCTCTGATCGGCCCATCGGGCTCGGGCGGCGGATTCAGCGGGTTGACGCCGGGAGCGATTGTTACGGCGGCGACGGCTTCGACCATCGGCACGCCGAGCGGCGCGAGCGTGGATGCGTCCGGCAACATCACTGCGAACTCGATCACATCATCGAGTGCAGGCACAGGCAACCTGACCGTGCAGTTCGGCGCGGCTCCGGCGAATCCTGCATCTGGCAATGCGCTAATCTACGCGGATTCAACAACGGGCACGCTTACGTGCCATACCAGCACGGGCGCCAGCTGCATGCCTTCGAGCGTGCCTGCGACTGTGGTTCAAACCAGTCAGAGCAATGCGTACACGACGGGCACACAGGATTTCACGTCGTCGTCCCATCTGATTGCGAAGAATGGAACATCGGCCAGCAAGCCGGCCACGTGCACAACAGGGGAAATTTACTTCGCGACGGATGCCACGCCCGGACAGAACTGGTATTTCTGTACCGCGGCGAATACCTGGAGCCAGCAGGCGTCAGGCGGAAGCGGGGGCGCGGCCACATCACTGGTTGACGGCGCGGCCAACAACGCGCTCACGGTGACACAGGGGACCGGTACCATCACCAATTTCCTGAACGTGACGGATGCCCCGACATTGACGAACCCTCAGCTTACGGCAGCGGGTTCCGACACGAACATAAACCTGCAATTGACGCCGAAGGGCAGCGGTTCCGTCTACATTCCCGGGACGGGCATGACGACGGGCGCGAATGCTCCTGCGCTGCTCGACATCGGCGCCAGCGGCAACTCCGGCGGAAGTTCATTCGGCGTGATGGAGGTGCTGAATCTTCCATCCGCATTCAACATTGCCGAACACCTGCGCTGGGCGTCGAACGGCACATGGCAGGGATCGATAACGCCCTCGGGCATCTACATGAACGGGAACGCATCGCTGAACATCAGCGCTTCCAATTCGGGCAGTACGGGGCGGGCGGTGATCTCGAATGTGGCGGCATTTCTTGGATACGCGCCGGGTTATTTCGGGCTGTGCTCGGGAGCATCATCCGCGACCGGTTGTGATGTGGGGCTGGGCCGCACATCGGCCGGGCAGTTTGAGATCAACTCCGGTTCGGCCGGCGGAGCGGTTGCCGCCAACATGCGGGATCTGAAACTGCGGCACACGCTGGCGAGCGGCGCAGCCCCGAGTCTGACGACGGGGACCGGCGCCGTTGCCGGCGGCGACGAATCCGGAAGGGTGACGCTCTCGGCCGCATCGCAGACCAGCGTGGTACTTACTTTCGGCACGGCGTACACAAATCCCCCGGCATGCGTGGCTAACGACGAATCGACCCTGACCCTGGTGCAGGCGGTTGCGTCAACGACTACGCTCACGCTGAACGGAAGCTTCGGAAGCGCGGACAAAATCACATGGCGATGCGGAAGCTACTAAACGTATCTCAAGCCGCATGGCTGGCCCTGACGGCGGCATGCGCGCTGATCGCCGTAGCGAGTACGTCGGCGCCGGCAATGGCGCAGACGGTGAAGGTTGCGCCTTATTACAGTGCAGGACCGGGTACCCAGTCACTCACCACGACGGCGACGACGGACACCAGTATCGACTGGATTGATGTCGGCCAGACGGACCGGATGCTGGTCCCGCGCACCGGCTCGATTACCGCGGTGCGGCTGTACATCCCCAATCGGACGGCGATCAGCAATCTGTATCTAGGGATCTGCAGATGGTCGAGCGGAAACACATGGAATGTCGCGCAATGGACGCCGGCTCTGACCGGGCCATTCTTCGCCAATGAAGTGAACACGTTCACGCTGGCCACCCCACTGGCGGCGCAGAAGTACGACGTGATGTGCGGCCGCATCGAATGGAGCACGCCGCACACGCAGAATCTGGCGAGCCTGTCGTCAATTCTGCTGACGGCGATCACTGGCAACGGCAATTCGGTGCTGCCCGAAAACTGCTATTTCCAGATGAACGCAACGAAGCCGTCCACGCTCAACACCAGTTCGATGACAGTGATACCGAACAACGGATGTCCCGTCATCGAGGCATGGATGACGCGTCCGGACGTTGTGGGAATCGGCGATTCGATCATGCAAAAGGACGATTCGACCGCTGATGGCGGAACCTTGCTGACGCGTCCGCTTTCGGTGTCGACAGGCCAAAGTGGTCTGTCGATTCCGTATTACTTTACGCTGAGCCATCCCGGTCTGACTTACCAGGAAATGGGATGGGGCGGCCAGACGACCGTCCAGATTCAGGCGCGCTTCGCTCAGGACGCGATCGCGCTGAAGCCGAGTTACGTAATTCTGGACGGCGGCGTGAACGACGTTTATCTGAGCTGCTCGACAGCCACAGGCTGCACGGCGGCGCAGATGACCACGATCGAGAACGCGATAGCGCAAATGATGAGCGCGGCGAAGACCGCCGGAATCAGGCTCTTCGTTATGCTGATCGGTCCGTGGACCGGGAACGGTTCAGACGCGACGACGGCGCAGATGACATCGATTGACGCCATCAACGCCAACACGATTTCGGCGGCGCCGACTTACGGGGCGACCGTGATCGATCAGCGGTGCGTGGTCGGGCAGTTTCGCTCCACAGGGCCGGCGGGAAACTGCTGGGATATTCAACCGCAGTACCTGCTGGGCGACGGACTCGGAGTACATCTGAATTCAACCGGCGAACAACAGGTAGCGAACCTGATTACCGTAGCCCGGCAATCCTTCCGACATGCCGGGACGGTGTCGCTGAAGGGGGCGGGATCGCAGAAGTGAAGCTCTGGAGCTGGCGGAGGGACTTGAACCCCCGACCCGCAGTTTACAAAACTGCCGCTCTACCGACTGAGCTACGCCAGCCACCCAGGGTCCCAGAATAACAAACCGTTTTCACGACGATGCTCCGGCAAGTCCGACGACCGGAGCTTGCCGCGGCGCCGGAATGAGAGCGATTCGAGGTTGCAAGCGGCCCGCCTGGGGGGAACCCGGCGGGCCGCTTGCCACAGTTCAGTTCGATGCCGCAATCTGAATCGCGTTGATCTCCGGATTCGATACAACCGGAGCCAACTGAATCAGAATCGAACCGCCGGTGACGCTCACCGTATAGGTTTTGTCGATGGCAAGGTTCGCGCCCCCGGCCGCCGCCACGATATCGAAATTCGATTGGACGGTCTGGCCATTGATGAGGATATTTGCGATGCGCTGGCCCGCGCCTGTAAACCACGTTTCGGCGAATTTGAGCGTTACGGCATAAGTTCCGTTTGGAACCGCGAACTGATATTGGACCGGCGCCCCGATATTGAAACGTTGCGCCTGATAGAGAGCGGGCGTTGGCGCATTCGAAATCGGGTTGTAGTCCGCATAGGTGTAGCCACCGGAAAACCCTGTATCGGCCGCCCACACGTTGCCGGTGGAATCGGTGACGGCCGCGCCGCCTGAGCGGATGCGCAGCATCGCAAATCCGGAACCCGAGCCGGATCCGCCGGAACTGACCGAGGACAGGATCTGAATGGCGTTGATCTCCGGGTTGGAAACGACGGGGACGAGTTGAATATCGATCACACCCGCGGCGACGCTGACGGCATAAGTCTCATCAACGGCGAGATTCGCTCCACCCGCGGCGGCGACGATATCGAAATTCGGCTGGACCGTCTGCCCGTTGATGACGATGTTCGCGACGCGCTGTCCCGCGCTGGTGAACCACGTCTCGGCAAATTTCAAAGTGACTGAGTAGGAGCCATTCGGAACGGTAAAGCGATATTCCACGGGCGCGCCGATATTGAATCGCTGGGCCTGATAGAGCGCCGGCGCAGTTGAATTCGCTATAGGATTGCCGTCGGCGTAAGTATAGCCGCCGATGAAGCTGTTATCGGCCGACCAGACATTTCCATTCGCGTCAATTACCGCGCCGCCGCCTGCCCGCACGCGGACAGGGGCAAACGTGGAACCACTGCCCGCACCGCTTCCCGACCCTGAAGCGAGGAACTGAAGATTGACGGACGAGATCGCGTCCTGCGACACTGGCGCGCTGGCTTTCACGTCGGTCAGACCCGGCGCCGACGCGTCAATCGAGTAAGTGCCCGGAATCAGCCCAATGGTCGAAAAATGACCATTTGCATCGGTGACCACCGATGTTGTCTGCGGACCGGTGACAGCAACGGCGGCGCCGACTGCGGGCGTTCCCGATCCGAGCCGCACCGTTCCGGAGATAATTCCCATCGCAGGCATATTGATGTTGGCCGAAGCGGCGCCATTGGCAGTGACCGTGACCGGATTCGACGAGGAAGTCACGTAATACATGGCCGAGGAGGTTACGGTATAAGCGCCCGGTTGAACATAAAGGATGTAGGACCCGTTGGCCCCGGTCACAGCCGTCGCAGTAATTTGTCCATTCGAAACCGCTTCAACCACGGCGCCCGCAACGCCTGCGCCGTGATCAGTAACCGTACCAGAAATCTGGCCGGGTGATCCGCCCATCAGAACCAGACACTCGGTATCAGCGCCCGCGGTTATGTTCACGGTCATTACGTTCGTGGGATAACTCGACTGCGCGACCGTAAGAGGATAACTTCCCGCCGGAATGCCGTTGAACCGGAAAAGCCCGCTTGCATCCGTTGTGAATGTCTGGCCGCCGATGGACAGCACGGCGCCATACACGGCAGTCTGCATGTTGGCATCGATCACCTGCCCGGTGATTCCACCCTGCGTGGATGGCCGAAGACTTCCGGCGATGGCGCGGGAGAAGTTCACGCGCCCGTAACCGAGATATTGACCGGAAGCGCCGCCGCTGTTCGCGTTGTCCGCAGCGGCTTCGATTCGCATACGAACCGCCGCGGCGCTGATGCCGGGCGATGCCGTGAACAACATGCCTCCCAGGGCTGAAACGAAAGGCGCGGCCATTGAGGTTCCGGAGAGTGATCCGTAGTTTTGGAGTCCGTCGGTTGTGGGATAGGTCGGCACGGTGGAGAGAATATTCACCCCAGGCGCGCCGACAGCCACCTGATTTCCATAATTCGAGAAACTCACCCAGTTATCGTTGCTGTCCGTGGCGGCGACCCCTACTGCGTGGTTCGCTCCCCCTGGATAGAACAGCGAACTTGAACCGGAATTGCCCGCCGCAGCCACCACCAGGGTGTTCTTCGACCATGCATAGTTGATCGCGTTCTGGAATGTCTGAGAGTAGCCAGGTCCTCCGAGACTCATGGAAACCACCGCGGCGCCGTTGTTCGCCGCGTCGATGATAGCTCCGGCGATTGAGCCATCGTCGCCGCTGCCGGTCTGGTCGAGAACTTTGTAGATGATCAGTTCGACCGGATAAGCGGCGCCCGCCACGCCGATGGAATTATTCGCGGCGGCCCCGATGATGCCGGCCGTGTGGGTTCCATGGCCATGGTCGTCCTGCCAGGGACATGCGGCTGGAGAGGTGGTCGTCTGGTAATACGCTTTGCTGACGGAAAACAGAAGCTGCCCGCCGGCCGCCGCATCGGTGGACGTTCCGCCGGCATTCATGAAATCGGGATGAGTACAATCGGCGCCCGTGTCGAGAACGGCCACTTTGATCCGGTTCGCGCCCGCGGTTCCCGCCGTCAGAAACCTTCCGGGAAGCAGTCCCCACGCGGCAAGAGCCTGAATATTCTGCAACGCCCACTGCTGGCTGTAATCTGCGTCGTTCGGGTTTAGCGCAGCCGATTTGCGAATCCGGTCCGGTTCCACGTAGGTGACCAGCGGGCTCGAGGCAATTCGGCTGGGCATGCCGGTTCCGAGCGCCGCCGGGAGCGACACAACGTGCATGCTGCTGCCGGGCGCGATGGGTTGATACGTAGCGCCGGGCGCCAGTTGTTGCAACACCGTGGCGGGGGAAGCGCCATTCCGGAATCCGACAAGGAGTTTGCCCGCCGCGACGGGTTCACCTGGCTGAGCGACGAATTCAATACCGGCCAATGCGCAGAGCGGCGCCAGCAGGAGAACCGACGCCGCGACAGAGCGCCGGATTACAGTACTTGTAATAACCAATTAGTTACTCCAGTTACAGCTAATCGTTATATACAGTACTCTCTTACTTGAAAGTATCGCTTGTAAATAGCTGGATTCCGGGACGGTATTGGGCGCACTACTATTCGCCGAGGCGGGCGATGCTGGCGAGACCGTGTGCGTGGCGAAGCGAAAAAAGCCGAACTGGCGGACTACAGGTTGAGCATTTCGCGGAGGCGGCGGCTTTGTATCCGGCTTACGGGAATTTCGCTCGCCTTCTTGTCGTCCATCCGAAGTTGAAACGTGCTCTTGAACCAGGGCACCACCTCGCGAACGCGATTCAGGTTCACGATGTAGCTGCGGTGTGTCCGCCAGAAGACTTCAGGGTCGAGAGCAGCCTGAAGTTCTTCGAGCGTGCGGAAGTTCGACTGGCCCTCGAGTTCGGCTGTGACCAGCGTGATGACGCCCCCGGCAATGGTCGCGAAAACCAGATCGTTCGGATCCACGATCAGATTTCGGGCGCCGCTGCGAAGAAGAAGCTTGTTGAACGAAGCTCCCGATTTTTGAGGCAGGGGCGATGGTTCGGCGTAGCGCTCGGAAATGGCGCGGCGCGCCCGCTCGATGGTCGCCTCGAGGCGCTCGCGCTCCACGGGCTTGAGGATGTAATCCATCGCTTCCAGCCGGAAAGCCTCGACAGCGAACTGGTCGTAGGCCGTCGAGAAGATCACATGTGGCGGGTCGATGTGTTCCTCGCGCAGACGGCGCAGAACCGACAAGCCATCAAGCCCCGGCATCTGGATGTCGAGGAATGCGATGGCGGGGTCGAGTTTCTCGATGGTTTCCAGCGCTTCAAAACCGTTCGACGCCGTCGCCACCACTTCGACGTCCCCGATCTGATCGAGAAGATATCGAAGTTCGTCGCGCGCCAGTGGCTCGTCGTCCGCGATGATGGCGCTGATCGGCCCGTTCGCGCGGGATCGCATCAGCCTGTTATTATAGCGAATTGATTTAATTTCAATTAATTCATGGGATTGCGCGCCTTCCTGAAGATCTCCGGATCTCTCGGCCGGGCAGCAGGGAATGTCCCGTGAATGGGCATCAGAACAGCCCGGGGAGCAAAGAATTGTCCACGTCGCCAGATTCGGCGCTGAAAACGCCGCCTCAACTGAAACCCGCGGACGGCAAACTCGGAATCCTGATTCCGGGCATGGGCGCCGTCACCACCACGTTCATCGCGGGTGTTGAGGCGATCAAGAGGGGTATCTCAAAGCCCATCGGCTCGGTTACGCAACTCGCCACCATTCGGCTCGGCAAGCGGACCGATAACAATACGCCGAAGATCCACGATTTCGTTCCCCTTGCCAGCCTGAATGATCTGGAGTTCGGCGGCTGGGACATCTTCGAAGAAAACTGCTACGATGCCGCGGTTCAGGCCGGAGTTCTGGAGCGGCCGCTGCTCGATCAGCTTCGCCAGCCGCTCGAGAAGATCAAGCCGATGCCGGCGGTGTTCGACAGCGAGTATGTGAAGCGCATCCATGGTCCGAACCTCAAGCCGAAAGCTTCCAAGATGGACCATGCCGAAATGCTGATGGAAGACATCCGTCAGTTCCGCGAGCGTTCCGGCGCGAGCCGCCTGGCGATGATCTGGTGCGGATCGACCGAAGTATTCCACCGGCCCGCCGCCGTGCATCAGACGCTCAAAGACTTCGAGTGTGGTCTGCAGAAAAACGACCCCGAAATCTCGCCGAGCCAGATCTATGCCTATGCCGCCATCAAATCCGGCGTTCCCTACGCCAACGGCGCGCCGCACCTGACGGTTGATGCTCCCGCCCTGATGGAAATGGCGCGGGACCGCAATGTGCCGATCGCAGGCAAGGACTTCAAGACCGGCCAGACTTTCATGAAAACGCTGATCGCGCCGGGTCTGAAATCCCGGATGCTGGGCGTTTCCGGATGGTTTTCGACCAACATCCTCGGCAACCGCGATGGCGAGGTACTCGACGATCCCGGCTCGTTCAAGTCCAAGGAAGAAAGCAAGCTTTCGGCCCTTGAAATGATCCTCCAGCCGGAGCTTTACCCGGAACTCTACGAGCACATTTATCACAAGGTTCGTATCAACTACTACCCGCCCCGTGGCGACGCGAAGGAGGGTTGGGATAACATCGACATTTTCGGGTGGCTGGGCTATCCGATGCAGATCAAGATCGATTTTCTGTGCCGGGACTCCATTCTCGCGGCGCCGCTCGTTCTGGATCTGGTGCTGTTTATGGATCTGGCGCAACGCGCGGGGATGAGAGGCATTCAGGAGTGGCTTTCCTTCTATTTCAAGGCGCCGATGACCGCTCAGGGACTTTATCCCGAGCACGACATCTTCATTCAGCTGATGAAACTGAAGAACACGTTGCGCTGGATGAAGGGGGAGCAGTTGATTACCCACCTCGGTCTCGAATATTACGACTAGACGCACGTGCGGCCGCCGTTACCGGGCCGGTTTCGGCGTTTGATTCGCGGAGGGCGAACTTGCGATGCGCGTTCTCGTAATCGGCGGGACGCTGTTCATAGGGAAGCTGCTTGTAAAAAAACTGCTCGGCGCGGGACACGAAGTTACCATCCTGCATCGGAAGGCGGCGCACCCGTTTGGCCGGCGAGTGAAGAACGCGGTGGGCGACCGTAATGATGCGGCTTCCATCAAATCCGCCCTGACCGGGCAGAAATTCGACGCGGTCTACGACATTGCGTACGACTGGGAACGCGGCACCACGGGTCCGCAGGTGGAGGCCACCGCCAAAGCCATTCCGGGCGATATCTCGCGCTACATCTTTATGTCGAGCGTGGCGGCTTACGGCGACGGGCTGAATCACGCCGAAGACGATCCGCTGGCCTCCGATCTTCACCCCGACCCGTACGTCCGCAACAAGGCCGGCAGCGAACGGGCGCTGTTCCGCATGTATCACGAGAGCCGCTTCCCCGTGGTGACAATGCGTCCACCGTTCGTCTATGGGCCGGAGAATCCCTTCTATCGCGAGGCGTTTTTCTGGGACCGGCTGCTGCAGGACAGGGCGATCATTATCCCCGGCGACGGGAATCGCCTGATGCAGTTCGTCTACGTCAACGACCTTGTGGAGGCCTGCTTCAACGCGCTCACCAAGCACACCGCGCCGGGCCGCGCCTTCAATGTGGCGGACGACAAGCCGCTGACGCAGGTGGAGGCGGTGAACGAGTTCGCCAAAGCGATCGGAAAAACGGCCGAACTGGTTCGGGTACCGCGCGAAATCATCGCGCGCAATGGCGGAAATGCCATGGGCGAGCCGATGTACTTCGCTCAATACTATGACCTTCCGCCCATCACCGAAGCTGTCGGCCGGGTGAAGCGCGTGCTTAACGTCGCGCTCACGCCATTTCAGACCGGTCTCAAAGAGACTTACAAGTGGTACGCCAAATATGGTGAGGAGCGCGAAGTCGATTTTGCTTTCGAAGACAAGCTGATTCGCCAGGCGAAAGAGAATGCGCGGCCCGCGCAGGGCATCTGAAGTCTACGAAGTCTCGAGGTTCCGCACGTAGTCGAGATTCTTCTTCATATCGGATTCGATCTGCCCCGGGCGCGGGTCCATTTCGATGTTTGCGTAGCCGCTGAAGCGAATGTCCTGAATGGCGCGAATGAGCGGCGGATATCGAATGATGCCTTCGCCCAGCCACGCGCCCGTGTCTTTCAGATGAATCTGGCAGATGCGCTCCCGGCCCAGCCAGCGGATTTCGCTCACCGGATCGTATCCCGCCGCGTTTGAGTTGCCCACGTCGTAATAGACCTTCACGGCGTCCGATTTGGATCGCTCCATGATCGCGACATTCTCCGGCGCGGAGACTGTGTCTTCGAGGCCGAGAATCACGCCCGCCTTCGCAGCTTCTGGTCCCAGCTCGCGAAGCGCATCGGCTACGTAGTTCATTTCCGCCTGTGTTTTCAGCTGGCCGCGCCCGAAAAAAGGCAGCAGCAGAACCTGCGAATTGAGCGCTTTCGTCAGCCGGATGCCGTCCGATACCCAGCGTGGCGCCGCCTTGTCGCTTTTGAGCACGTCCATGTGAAGACGGTCCACGCACGTGCCGTCGATCGGCATGCCGTTCGCCGCCGAGAGCTTCAGGTACTGGGCGATGAGATCGGGATTGTCGAGCGGCAGTTTGCCGTTTACCAGCAGCCGCCCGAACGAGACCTGAAGGCCATCGAAGCCGATTCTCTTCGCCATCGCGAACGCGTCCGGATTGGCCCCCAGATCGAGACTCCAGTCCGGGACGCCGATTTTGAACTGCGTGCGGCGGCTGCTTTTTGCGGTGGCGGCGGTGGCGGCAAGCCCGAAGGCTGTAGCTATTGCTGTGCGTCTGGTGATCCTGCGCATAGATCAGAACGAATCCGGCGTCAAGCCGCCTTCACGCCGAAAACCTTTTCGGCGTACTCGCGGCCGATCCGCAGATTCTCCTCGAGACTCCTTGTGATGACCGTATTATCGCGCCACGCCAGTTCCACGACGATGAGGGGCCTGATGCCGAGCTCCCGCATTTCGGAAACCACGCGGCTGTAATCGAGATCTCCCGGGGTGAATGTTTCGAGCCACAGCTTCTCATGCGAGTTGCGAGCATGAATCTCCGTCACGCGCCTGCCGGCTTCGCGAAGCAGACCGTAAGGGTCCATGCCGCCCTGATAAACCCAGTCGATATCGAGACAGATCTTCACGTATTTCGGATCCGTATGCGCCAGCGTATTGCGGAATTCGCGCGCCTTCGAAACCATCTCCGGCGTATGGTTGTGAACCCGCAGCTCAAAGCCGTTATCGGCCAGCTTCCGGCCCATGCGATCCAGCGATTCGGCTTCGAGGCCTAGCTCGTCATCCGTCTTCTCCGCGCCGTGCGGCTTCGGGTCGGGATTGTGAACCACGCCCACGCAGCCATATTCGCGGCAGGTCTGCGCCAGCGCCAGAGCGCGCGCAATTGTCTCATCGGCAGCCGCCCGTTCGTGCATCGCGCCACCGGCGTATACCGATGGCATCGAGAGGCCGTTCGCCTTCACCAGCGCCAGCGTCCTGGCCCGCAGATTGTCCGACAGGAACTGCTGGTTCAGCTCGATGTTCGTGAATCCCGCCCGGCGGGCCATGGGGAAGATTTCATCGAGCACCTCGCCCAGCGGCTTTTTCCGGCGTTGCGCGTACTGCTGGAAGATGTAGCTTTCGACCGATAGCCGAGACAGAGGCTTTGCGCCGGCTGCGGAGATGGCTGCGATCAGCCCGGCGAATTCGCGGCGCGTCAGCTTCATGGCCGATCCCGATATTATCCGAAACGATGACATCCGAACCCGCTCCGCGTATCAATCACCCTGAATCGTGTGGCGGCGCGCGGCGGTTGCCTTTCCGGTTGCGTCGTCCACATCGATCACCACCGAGTGCAGCTCGACCGAGCCTTTCGCCGGCTCCATCTTCACAGGCATTGCGGTGAGGAACTTCTGCAGCACCGGTTCCTTCTCCACGCCGATC
>DAIDJK010000271.1 GCA_027450225.1 Bryobacterales bacterium
GTGAGCTTCATGGATTCGGCTTCGATGCGGCCGGGATAGCGGCCGACGCGGTTCTGGCTGTCGGCGATGCCGGATTCCTTGTAGAACCACATTGTGACGGCGTCACGCCAGACGGTTGCCTGGCCGGCCTGATATTCGAGCTGCGCAAGGACGTCGCGATAGCGCTGATCGTCGATGAGGCCTTTGAGACCTTGCCAGGCGCGGACGTAGGTTTCGACCTGAGCCGCGCCTCGATAGTGGGAATCGTAGAGATACTGGATGACCGTGCTGCCCGAATGAAGCCGGTAAGTATAGGGCACGTGGTGGAAGAAGAGCAGCAGGTTGTCGGGGCAGGTGGAAAGATCTTCAAAGGTGCGGGCGACGGAAGGCGAGTACTGGCCGGTGTAGCCGGTTCCCGTGGCTACGGTTCGGTCCATGCCGACGCCGTGCTCGTCCGCGCGATGCCACTGGCCCCAGCCGTTGCGCTCGGACGCTTCGACGGCGACGCCGAAGTGGTTACCGACGATATCCGTGAGTGTCTGGAGGCCGAGCGGGCCGGTGTAGTCTTCGTAGGTCTTCCAGGAATCGAGCTGCAGCGCGGACACGGTGCTGACCACCAAAGGATTCGAGCCGAAGGTCTGCGTGGTCCATTCGTCTGAAATCTGCTTTGGGGACAAATCGGGATTCCAAGCGAGCCGGCCGAAAGCGTAGAGGTTGGCCTGCGACAGGTGATTGCCGAGCCAGTTCTCATCCATGCCCACGTTCGTGACGCCTGCCCACGCGCGCACGATCGACTTGACCGGCGTGCCGGTTTCGCCGCCAGCGTGCATATCGAAATCGAGCGTCTGCTTCCACTGCGGGGCGAGGAACACCATGTGGCGCGCCTGGCCCATGTACTCCTGCGTCACCTGCAATTCGAGCGCTTCATTGGTATGAGGAAGCGCGCCGAACAGGGGCGACGCGGGCTCGCGGACCTGAAAATCGATGGGACCGTTCTTGATCTGAACGAAGACGTTCGAATCGAATTTGCCATCGAGCGGTTTGAAGTTGTCGTAAGCGGCGCGGGCGCGATCGTTCTTCGGATCGTTCCAGTCCATGTGGTGGGTGTAGACGAAGCCGCGATAGAAGAGCAGGCCATGGTGCGGGGCGAGCGCGCGGGCGACGACGTTGGCTGCGTCAGCGTGGGTCCGGCCATAGGCGGAAGGGCCGACGCGGCCTTCGGAATCGGCCTTCAGGACGAAGCCGGCGAGATCCGGGATGGCGGCGTAGAGCGCATCCGTGCGGGACTTCCACCATTGCGCGACGGCGGGGTCGAGAGGGTCGAAGGTCTTCAGGCCGCCGACCGATTGCGGGCTGCCGAAATCGATGGATACGGCGACGCGGACGCCCCAGGGGCGGAAGGCTTCGGCGATGCGCGCGATTTCCGGGATGTAGGCGCCGGTGAGGAGATGCGGGTCGGCGTTGACGTTGTCGATGGTGCAGGCATTGATGCCGATGGACGCGAGCAGGCGCGCATATTCGCCGGCGCGGGTGAGATCGGAGCGGACGTGGCCGTTCTCCCAGAAGATGGATGGCCCGCCATAGCCGCGCTCGATGGTTCCGTTGAGGTTGTCCCACTGATTGATCCAGCGGGCGGGCACGCGAGGAGATTCGGTGAGGTCGGTTTCATTCGTCCATGCGCCGGTGGCGACGGCGCGGAGGAAGGCGAACGCGCCATAGAGCGCCCCGCGATCGTCCGAACCGGCGATGACGATATGGCGGGAGCGGCCGATGGTGACGGTCCGGATGCGGAAGGCTTCGGGGTTCGAAGGCGCGGCGATCTGCGCGGCCGCGGATGGAAGGCTGCGCTGAAGGGCGGCTGCGGAACCGACGAGTATGGCGTCTTCCGGAGGCAGAGACGATTCGATTCGCAGCGTGTTTCCGGTGAGTCCCTTTACGCCGCGAATGAGTTCGGCCTGAGCGCTGGCGATGAGCGGTGAAGCGCCGAATGCGACGACAACGGCCGGAAGCGGGGGCGCCTGCGGCAGCCGGGGATATTCGAGCCAGGCATTGCGGCCGGTGGCGGGAAGAGCGGGGAACGAGAGGAGGAAAACAACGGCGGGGAGAGAAAGAGCCTGAGCGGCGGCGCGCATCAGTACGAGGATATGCCGGAAGGACCGGGGAGAGCGCGGCGGCGCAGCTCCCCGGCTGTTGCCGCGAGTTCAGTGCTGGACGGTATTCGTCGCCCAGATGGGGTGGTTGTCCGGCCGGTAGATGACGACGTTGCCATCGCTCTGCGCGACCAGACGGCTGCCCGGCGATCCATTGGTGCCCGACGCCCAGATGGGGTGGCCGCCGCGCAGGTAGATGACGAGATTGCCATCGGTCTGCATGATGCAGACGCCGACGCCTTTGCCGTTGGTGCCGGATGCCCAGAGCGGCGCGCCGCCGCGATAGAGCACCAGGTTGCCGTCACCCTGATAGACGAAGGTGAAGCGGCGATCCGCCGAGATGATGGACTGGCCCGGATTGAGCGACTGGCCGGGCTGCATGGTGTCGCCCTGCGCGGTGGGACCGGCAGGCAGATACGTGTTGGTGGCCCAGGCGGCCGACCCGTTGGTTCGATAGATGACGGCGTTTCCGTCCACCTGCATAATGAGGTGCGCGCCGGGTGATCCGTTGGTGCCCGATGCCCAGATGGGGTGGCCGCCGCGCAGGTAGATGACGAGATTGCCATCCGTCTGCATGATGCAGACGCCGACGCCTTTGCCATTGGTGGCGGAGGCCCAGAGCGCGGCGTTTCCGTCGTACAGGACAAGATTACCGTCGCCCTGATAGATGAAGCGATAGCGGCCGCCGGCGGAGACGATCTGCTGGTTGGGATTGAGCACCTGGCCGGGCTGCATGGTATCGCCTCGCGCCGTGGGGCCGAGCGGAAGGTACGTGTTGGTGGCCCAGGCGGCCGACCCGTTGGTTCGATAGATGACGGCGTTTCCGTCCACCTGCATGATGAGGTGCGCGCCGGGCGAACCGTTCGTGCCCGATGCCCAGATGGCGTGGCCGCCGCGCAGATAGATGACGAGATTGCCATCGGCCTGCATGATGCAGACGCCGACGCCCTTGCCATTGGTGGCGGAAGCCCATAGCGCCGCGCCACCGTCGTACAGGACAAGATTGCCGTCGCCCTGATAGATGAAGCGATAGCGGCCGCCGGCGGAGACGATCTCGTGGTTGGGAGTCAGTACCTGGCCGGGCTGCATGGTATCGCCCTGCGCTGCGGGACCGAGCGGAAGGTACGTGTTGGTCGACCAGATGGGGTGGTTGTCGGGCCGGTAGATGACGACATTGCCATCAATCTGGACCAGAAGATGGCTGCCGGGCGAACCGTTGGTACCCGATGCCCAGATGGGATGGCCGCCGCGCAGGTAGATGACGAGATTGCCATCGGCCTGCATGATGCAGACGCCGACGCCTTTGCCGTTGGTGGCGGAAGCCCAGAGCGCTGTGCCGCCGTCATACAGGACGAGATTGCCGTCCGTCTGGTAGATGAACCTGTAGCGGCCATCCGAGGAGGCGATGGCCTGTCCCGGATTCAGCACCTGGCCGGGCTGCATGGTATCGCCGTGCGCGACCGGACCGGCCGGCAGATTCGTGTTCGTCGCCCATGCGGGCGTCCCGTTGGATCTGTAGATGACGCCGTTGCCATCGTCCTGAATGATGAAATGGCTTCCGGCATTGCCGTTCGTCCCGGAGGCCCAGACCGCGTAAGGACCGCCGATATAGAGGACCAGATTGCCATCGGACTGCATAATGCAGACGCCGAAGCCGCGCCCGTTGGTGCCCGATGCCCAGAGCGGCGCGCCGCCATCGTACAGGACGAGATTGCCATCGAGCTGGTAGATGAATTTGTAGCGGCCGCCGGACGAGGTCAGGAAGTCGCCGGGATTGAGCACCTGCCCGGGCTGCATGGAGTCGCCCTGGGCGCGCGGGCCGGTGGGGATGCCGATGGGGGGTATGGGCGTGGCCGGCGCCAGAATGCAGGCGGCGCCTCCGGCGGCGTCGTCCGCGCGGCTGTACATCTGTTGAACGGTCCACGTACGGCTGCTTACGGTGATGGTTCCGCTGTTTCCGTTGCAGTTGTCGCCGTTTTCCGAGCCGTTGCCGGGATCGCGCCAGGCGCTGATCTCGGGGTCGGTGACCATTTCCGAGAATTCGTGGCTGGCCACCTGCGTCCGGCGCTGTTCCTGGGTTTCAGCGAGATGCAGCGAGCAGTTGCCGTCGTTCGAGCAGCTGTTCTTCAGACACGCGTCGTTCAGCGCGGGGATCACAGAGTAATAGCATTTGTGGCCTTTGGACGTTGTGAAGAAGTAATGGAAGCCGAAAGCGTTGTCTCCGTTTGGCTCGCACATGACGATGTCCGCGCCGGAGTCGTTCACCCGGATGTTCTCATCGAGAAAAACCAGAACCGAGGTGCTGGACGGATTGCCGGGTTCCGGAATTGCGCCGGCGTTGATGAGCGCCTGGAGGTTGTTCGCGATATCGGATTCGGCGATGTCTCCGGAAACGGTTGTCCGCTCCGACTCGCCGCGATAGGCGCCGCATTTGCCGGCGCCCTGGCCAACGCTGTACTGGCTCAGGATGTTCATGTAGTTGCTCGCGAGGAAATCACTCACGAACTGAATCAGATTGGATTTCGCGGTGGCGTTCGCAGCCTGGGTCCACGAAGAACCCCAGAAGCTGACATACACATCCGGCGATTGAATGATGGGGCCGCCCTGATAGCCGAATCCGGCATCCAGCTGGCTGCCCACCGGGGCGTCCGCCGCGCGCGCGGCTGGTACTCTTCCCCGCAGCACCGGCTGTGGCCGGGCCATTTGCGTTCCTGTTTCTGGCACTTGTTTCCCTCCTCGACAAGCGAGACTCCGTCACCTCGCGGAGTTCGCCGCAGGTCGAGTATACGGGAATTCCAGAGTTTTTCAAGAGCCAAAAAATGCTTTGAATTATGGCCCAATTCGCGGAATTTTCTCGCTTCCGGTCAGACTGCGGACTGAGCGGCGAGCGCGGTCCACCGGGGCACATAGATGGAACCGATGCTGCGATTGGCGGCGTGATTGACGCGGCTGAGAAAACGAAGAGGAGTATCGCGCCGGCGAAACATTTTGAAACCCGCGCTGACGGCCAGAGAGACGGCGACGGTGGGAAGCGAGATCACGGTCGACAGGATCGCCGCCTTCGCTCCTTCCCTGACGCCTGCCGCGACGGCGTCCGTAAGCACGTCCGGAGCTTTGTCGAGCGTCGCGTCCGACAGCGCTTCCTTTGCGAAGGCAGGCAGTTTCGAGGCGTAATCGTTCCACTCATCGAGAACGGATTGCGCTTCCCTGCGAATGCGCGCGGCACGCTCACTGTGGCCGAGTCCGGCGGGAATGCGCGACGCGAATTCCGCGATTGCAGTGTGGAAGCGTCGCAGGTCCTTTCCTTGTTTGAGTAACTCCGAAATCTGTTCGGGCGTGAGGCGCGTCAGGTCGAATCCGGTGGTGATCACGACGTGCGCGAGTTCTTCGGCGGTGACGTCCTCCGCCGCGAGGGCGCCGGGCGGACGGCTTACTCCGAGAAGCGTTTCAAACACTTCTTCTTCGCGGTTGGCGAGCAGTTCCCGATGCGCGCGGCCGGATGGAGTGACGACGCTGAGGCCCTCGAGGCGGGCGATGGCAAGCGCGAGAATGGACATGATCGCGGCGCCGAAGATTGGGTGCATGGTGATCCACTGATCCGAATCGGGTTCGCCGGATTCCCGGCTGTACCAGGCCAGATTGCGCTCGCAGAGCAATCCGAGGAGATCCGGATCGACGAATTTGCCGGCGTGCATTTCGAACGAATCGGGCCCGCTCTGATATTCCAGCGGCGTGGTCTCTTCGCTATAGAGCGCGCCGAGTTCATCGAGGTGAGCGGAGATCTTTCCGCGCAGCCATTTCTGGGTTTCGACGACCTGCTGCGACGCCAGATCAGCGGGCTGCAAAAGCGGGGCTCCGGCGGCGTCCGTGAGGCGCGCGTAAGGCGCGGTGATGGCCCCGTCCTTTAGCGTGAACCGGACCGGAACAATCCTCCGCACGCGCCCAAAGGCGAGCAGGGTTCCCTTCAGCCAGTTCTCGTTGCGGATGTGAATCCAGGGGTAGTAGAGGGCGTAACGATCGCCTGCATTCTGAACTGCAACCGCCATGCGAACCTCCGATTCGCAAATCATAACAGCGCGCGATGACGGAAAATACCGGGCGGATTTTGTTATCATCCATCGGCATGATCATTCAGCGGGTGATCAAAGGCATCGGGGGGTTGACGGACCAGGACGTTGACGCCATTTTCGAAGGCGGGATTCCGTGTAACTGGTGGCGGACGAAAGGCAAGCTGCTGCAGCATCTTGTGCCCGGCAAGCTGACCGATTCCAATCTCGATCGTCATCGGCACGCCTTCAAAGCGCCGGACCCGAATGAGGGCGGCGCGCCCTTCTACCAGAACACGCCGTTCATTTCGACGACGGCCGGGACGATGAATCGAGAAGTGGCGAACCGGACCAACACGCTGACGCCAGCCTGGAGGCCCGCTCTTTTCTTTGCCACGAACCGCTGGAAAACGGACGCCTGGCTGTTCTACTGCCACTTGTTCGTGATCGGGCGCGCGGCGACCCCCATGGAAGCCTTCTCCGAAGAGGTGCGCGACATGAATATCTATCCGGACTTCTCGCCGTTTCTGCCCGAAGGCGAGATCACGGCCAAACTCGTGATTCCGGCTGCGCAAATTGAACGCGCCGACTTCTTCCCCCTCGCGGATGCGCGGAATGCGTGGAATAACGGGCGGCTTCCATCCGCCGCAAAATCGCGTTCCAACAGGAATTTCGTGAAACCGGAGAGTTACAACAATCTCCGGGATTGCCTGATGTAGGCCGATGCCCCTGCGAGCCATGCTTTCCGAGTTCGGGCTGGACGCCGAGGCGGTGGAAGCCGATCGCGACGCTTCGCGCGGCCTCGCCACGGCGCACTTCCATCTGATCGGGGAAGTGGAAGACAACCGCGAGTTGCGCATCATGCGGATTCTGGCGTCGGCGACCGAGGCAAGGCGCGCCGCCGCGCATTCGGTACTGCTGAGCGACTGGCATACGGCGCAGCAGATGTTCGACATGGCGGGACATCTGTACCGCGCCGCGGGTTTCCCATACGGTCTGATGATGTTCGCATGCAGCCGGAAACCGCTGGCGCAAGTGTTTCCAACGTTCGGCATTGCGGAAGAGCGGACGCAGCTTGCGTACCTGCTGCTGGCGAGAGCGGCGAGCGGCGAGAGGATCGTGGAGGAGATGCTGGAGCCGCTGGCGGGCGCGCGAGGGTCGCCCATCGGCATTCTCGGGCTGCCCGCCGGCGCATATGTCAGGCTTGCCCTGGCGCTCGGAGCGCCGCAGGAGGAGCGCCAGACCGCTGAGTTCACGGCGGTTCGTGAGACGTTGCTGCCGTTTATCGCCGCCTACGGTTCGGCGATTGCGCAGGCGCGCGAGAGCGACTACTGGGATTCTCTGGCGCTGCCGTTTCACCCGGCCGATCCCGATACGCTCGGCGTCCTTTTCTGCGTGGATGACGTGTTGCGGAGCAGATTCCAGAGATCCGTCATCGGGATGATCGAAAGCCTGCCGCTGTCCGGCATTGCCGCGGGAATTCTGACGAACGCGATTGCGGAAGGCCTCGGGCGCGAGCCCCTTTCCTTCGCCTAATGAGCGTGGCCGTGGTGATGGTGCGCGTGCTCGTCGGCGGGCATGGAGCAGCCCGACTCTGAAAGCGCGCAGTTCACATGCTCGAACTGAATCGTGGTGTGGTGCAGGTGGAAGCGGTCGCCCAGGATGCAGTTCACCTTCTTGAGAATGCATTCGCTCCGGGATGGGGGCATGTCCTCGATCAGCACATGGCAACTGAGGGCGTGGGAGTTCGAACCCAGGCTCCAGATGTGCAGATCGTGAACATCCAGCACGCCTTCCACGCTCCGCATGGAGCCGACCACCTGATCCAGATTGAGCCCGCGCGGCAATCCTTCGAGCAGTATGTTGAGCGATTCGCGGATGACGCCCCACGCCGTCCAGACAATGAGGAGGGCGATCACGATGGAGAGTATCGGGTCAACTTCCACCCAGCCGGTATTGCGAATCACGATGGCGCCGATCACGATGGCGGCGGAGCCGAGCAGATCGCCAAGCATGTGAACGAAGGCGCTGCGGACGTTGAGATCGTTGTGGCTGGAACTGTGCAGCCCCCACATGATGCCGCCGTTGAGGAGAAGCGCGGCGGCGGCGACCACCAGCATCACGGTTTCGTTCACGGCGACGGGATTCATCAGCCGCAGCCAGCTCTCATAGAGCATCCACGCCGAGAGCGCGGCGATGGTGAGCGCGTTTACGAAGGCGGCCAGCACGCCGGCGCGCTGGTAGCCATAGGTGCGTGAGGTGTCCGCGGGCTTCTGTTGCACGAAGGCGGCGAACCAGGCGAGCAGGAGAGCCAGGGCATCGGCGGCGTTATGTCCAGCGTCGGAAAGCAGCGCAAGGGAGTGGGCGCGCACTCCGGCCGCGACTTCGAAAACGACGAAGGCTCCGGTGGCGATGAGAGACCAGACCAGAACGCGTCCCGCGGCTGGTCCATGATGGTGCGAGTGCACGGCTTCTACGCTTTTATTGTAGAAGCGCCGGGCCGGCGCCCGTTTACAGCTTCATCCGCTCGAGCTTGCGATAGAGCGTCTTGCGCTCGATTCCCAGAATCTGGGCGGCGCGGCTCTTGTTGCCGCCGGTCGCCGCCAGAACGCGGCGGATCTGGTCGGCTTCGGTTTCGGCCAGCGTTTCGCCGCCGCCTTCATGCGAATCCATGGCGCTGATCGCGTCTTCGACGGCTTCGGCGTCGATGCGGTCCTGGGGCGTGAGGATGGTGAGCCGCTCGACGAGGTGTTGCAGTTGCCGCACGTTGCCGGGCCAGGTGAAATCGCGCAGAGCGCGCACTCCGGATTCGGTCACCTTCACGTTGCGGTTATAACGGCCGTTGTATTTGTTCAGGAAAAAATGAGTGAGCGGAGGGATATCGGACCGGCGCTCCCGGAGCGGCGGAACGGTGAGCCGCACCACGCTGAGGCGAAACCACAAATCTTCGCGAAAGCGGTTGTCGTCCACCAGCTTGCGAACGTCGCGATTGGTGGCCGCCACCACGCGCACATCCACTTTCTTCTCGCGCGGCGAACCGACGGGCCGGATTTCCCGCTCCTGCAGGAAACGCAGCAGGCGAAGCTGAAAGGCGCCGTCGATATCGCCGATTTCGTCGAGAAAAACGGTGCCGCGGTTGGCGGCCTCGAATACGCCGATGCGGTCGCGGTCCGCGCCCGTGAATGCTCCCCGGACGGCGCCGAACAGTTCGCTTTCGAGCAGCGCCGGCGGAATGGAGCCGCAATCCACGGGCACGAAGGGATGCACCGAGCGCATGCTGAAGCGATGGATCATGCGGGCGATCAGTTCCTTGCCGGTACCGGTCTCGCCTTCGATAAGAACGGTCGCGTCCGTGGGAGCCACGCGGGACACGGTCTTGTAGATATCCACCATGGCGGCCGAACTGCCGATCATTTCGCTTTCGGGAAGTTCCTCGGACTCGGCGTCCTCGTCTTCGCCGGATCGTGAATTGATGGCGCGGCGTACGGATTCGATGAGGGTATCGAGTTCAAAAGGCTCCGCCAGATAGTCGAAGGCGCCGTTGCGGGTGGCGGCCATGACGGTTTCCATGGTGCCGCGCGCGGTCATCAGGATGACGGCGCAGGAGGGGTTGCGCCGCTTCGCTTCGGCTAAAACGTCAAGGCCGGTGCGGTCGTCGATATAAATGTCGGAGATTACCAGCGGATAGCCGTTCGCATTCAGCCGCTCCAGCGCGTCGCGAGTGCTCGAAACGGCTTCCACGTTGAAGCCTTCCAATTCGAGGCAGGTGGCGATTGTGGTCCGAACGCCGGAATCATCCTCGACCAGGAGAATCTGTTCGCTCATAGTGCCCGTTTCAAAACAAGGGTGAAGCGCGAGCCTTTACCGGGCTCGGATTCCACCTGGATGGCGCCGCCGTGGCGCGAAACGATCTGCTCCACGATGGAGAGCCCGATGCCGGTTCCAGCCTCGCCCGACTGCTCCGCTTTCTTCGTCCGGTAGAACCTTTCGAAAATCCGGCTCACTTCCGCTTTATCCATCCCGATACCCTGGTCCGCAATCGAAAGCCTCACGCGGTCCCCTTTTCCATCTTCGCCGGAGACCGTGACCCGCGTATTGGGCGGCGAATATTTCACGGCATTGGTGAGCAGATTGTAGACCGCATATTCCATCAGTTCGCGATCGCCCGCGAGACTGATCTCCGGCAGCGGCGCGATATCGATCTCGATGTTTTTCCGTTCGGCGACGGCCCGGGCCCGCGTGGCGCAGTTCTCGACGAGTTCCACTATCGGGAAATGCTCGTTGCGAAGTTCGATCTCTCCGGCGGAGAGGCGTTCAACGCTGAGGAATGTCTCGATCATGCGGCCGAGGCGCTTCGATTCGCTGTTAATGAGCTGTGCGATTTCGGTGCGCTTCTGTTCCGGCATGGAGGCGTAGCGGGTGATGAGTTCGCTCGAACCCTGGATAGCCGTCAGCGGCGTACGCAATTCGTGAATGGCGAAG